>DAIRSC010000005.1:0-22097 GCA_036804585.1 Chitinophagaceae bacterium | reverse complement strand
GGTCTGACCAACATTTTAGCATTGCCTTTCATGAATCAAAGTATACAAAGAAATAAAGATTGGGACAATCTGGAAACACTGGATAAAAAAGACCTCAGTGAATTTCCCAACTCGACCCATTTAAATTTTTATTGGGGTAATTATTTGAGCGGAAGTGAATATGCTGAAGGAAAATCCCCACAACAAATAATTCCTGCACTTCAGGAAGCCTTAGGGGCATTTCGTAAAAGTTTAGCGATTCATCCGGATTTACCTGCCGAAGGATTTAATTCCTTAGGAAAAACATTCAGTGAAATCAAGCGCCTAGCACCCGGAACCCCCAACGCCTATATGGATAGTGCTTTATTTTATTATAAAAAAGCCTATGAGAAGAATCCAAAGAATGCGGCATTTGTAAACAATATTGGAACGATTTATAGTGAAATTGGGCGTTTGCAATCAAATCGATTCTTTTTGGACAGTGCTTACCGGTATTTTTACATCGCCTATCAATCCGATACCACATCACCGGTATTTAAAGGTAATATAGGTGTGGTAATGCGTTCGATGGGCGACCGTCTGAATGCTTTGAATTGGTTATATCGCAGTTACTATTCTGATACACTTGCAATCAGTGCAAGTTGGACTTGCAAAATGATAGAAGGCACTTATCGTGAAATGAATAATTTACAGGAGGCCGATCGCTGGGCGTTTAAAGCTCAACAAACAGAGTCACTGCGACAAAATAGGCGATAGAATTAGTATAAGAGGTAAAATGAATCTGTGCAATTAACGCATGATATATAATTTACCAAAGCCTTTGTCAATCCAATTATCCGCATCGCTCGTATGATGATCCATTTTTGCACCATTTAACGTTGTAACCACACGATATAAATAAACGCCATTCCCGAGCGGCTGACCATACTGATCATCACCCTTCCATTTATATTCAGTGATATTTCGACCGATATGCAAAGGCCCCAATTCAGATTTGAGAATTTCACGAACTACTTTGCCGGTTGGAGTCAGGATTTGAATTTTGAATTGATGTGGAATTTCTGACCCAGTTAAAGTGAATACAAACTGGGTGGAAGTCGTAAAGGGATTGGGATAATTCAAAACCGAGGAAATGGCTGGCTTCGTATTCACCTCAAATCCTACCTTGTAGCTTTGCTGCCCGGTTGTATTTCCTGATTTATCCTTTGCTCTTACAATGAGCATATAATCATTTCCATCTTTAGTAAACTCCGGACGATATTCAATGGTTGCTGTATTTTTGGAGCCCAATTGACTACCCTCTGCAGGAAAGAATTTTAAGGTATTTCCATCAAAAGGAATATAGGTTTCAGAGGTTACATTGTCCCCCGGATAACGCATATATACCTGAATCAACGATGTATCATCAAGGGCCAAATACTTATTCTCATCCTTCAGGGTAATATGAATGAACGGTTTGGATGAAACAATATCTTTGTCCATTATGTGGATACCATCGAAAGTGACATCTATCAGAGGATTCTTTTTATCTGAAACCACGTAAAATGGTTTGAATCCTATATTATTCGGATGAAATTGTTCAAGCTGATCATTGTCGGGGTTCACCTCGACATAAAACGTATTATTGCCATTTAATCCCGCACTGGATAAATCAAATTCAGTGAGAATGGTATCCAGTATAGGTAATGGCTTGTATCGTTTTACGCTTAGAGGAATCCGATTATTGCCGGCATCAATCACCTCATATTTTACCAAAATACTATCCATTGGAATCTCTGTCAGATTCTCAATAGCCAGTCCTACTTTTATTTTTTGTCCCTGACCAACAGTATCTGTAAATACAAAATGTCTGCCCGGATTTAAAGCCGCTTCAGGTACAGGTTGATAATGTACTCTCCAAAATTTCAGATCTGCAGGTGAAGTATATATATTATCTGCATTCACCATACTGATTTGCAGTTTAGGAAATTGTTTGGCATCGATAAAAGTTAATGAGGTATCTCCGACTACTCTCGCCAACACTTGACTTTGATGATCAACCGTAATTCCTTTAATGATATAAGCGACTGAATCTCCTGCACCGGGATCATTACTGGATGTGCGACGTTTAAATTGACTCCAAAATGAAGCAGGCCCTATGATGGTTGAATTGATTTCCCCTTCGTAGATATAAGATTTAAAATCAAACTCGGCATATAATTTTTTGGTACTATCGGCCTCTACAAATTGCTGTACCGTATTGGGCATCCCTTTTCGAGTCCAAAAAACCATAGGACGGTTTTTATAAAATGAATCGATGAGCGTAAAACCCATATTGTACATTTTATGATACAATGAGTTGTTACTGCCCAGGGTAGATGTATCAGCTTTCCAGTGTCGAATAAAAATTACATTTCTTGAACCACACACATTGAGTGAAGAAGGACTGGATGGACTCACACATAAACGCGGTTGAATCATCATGTAAGCGCCTTGCGGAATTGAATCCATGAAATCCATGATTTTTTTTCGACCCGTTGCATTGGTGAAGGAAAATTCAAAAAACGGATCCTGATAATTGGGTTCATCAATCCGGCAAGGTGCAAAACTGCCAAATCGGCCTTCATTCAAAGTCGGATGTTTAGTATTGATCCAAGGTATTCCTGTTAATGAATCGATGACCACAAACTGTAAACTTGAATATCCGGGCCAAGGATCACAACCAAAATTATAGAGGGTGGCACCACTTAATTTTACGATATACTCCGGCCAATCGTATTGGTACGGTGGCGGCGCATACATACAAACGTTTTGAACTTGTAATTTTTTATTCAAATCAAAAAATTCAAAGCGACGACTTGCTGAATCCAGATCAATACTATTGTAGTTATTTTTAGTGTACTGAAAGTAATGTGACTGATTCCAACCCGGCAAACTCTGATCGAGGTAAATAAATGAACTTGCAGACCAACGATAAGAGGTATTCCCATACAAAGTATCCATGGCCGTACGCCAATAATACACTACGCTGTCACGTAAGGTCACCGAAGGTTGCCATCTAACCACCCCACCCTTACTATCGATGCGCTGGGTTTGTAATAAAGGACTATTAAATTTCTCAGTAGTATCAATTTGAAGAACATATTTGCGCATTTGCGAGAATGGATTGAGGGTCGAAGCTTTTAGCATAACGCTTTGATTGCTGACAATACTGAAATTATACGGAAACACAGGGACCAAATCGTCATTATAAATAGTAAATGGCCGCTTAATTTCATTATTTGATTCTGAAACTTCATCCAAAACAGATTCCTCGTCCAATGAAATTTCAAGTGTATTTACTCCCAAAGCCGCATCACCGAGTGTAGGTATTTTAAAGGATAAAGTATCAGAATACGAGAGGTTTCCAATTTTCTTATTCGTCTGTACATACTCCACTCCATTGGGAAGCTTTCGTTTCACCAATAGACTCACAGAATCTCCGGTAAATTTACCTAAATTATGAATGACAATATCCACGTCCAAAGAATCAATACTGGTAGTTAAATTTTGTTGTTTGAACAAAACACCTTTTTCTTCTACAGCATAATCGGCCTTTGGATAATGATAGGTTTTAATTGCAGGATCACCATCTAAAAATATTTGTTCGGTATGCAATCTCAAAAGACTGTAATTTGGAAAAGTATTGATGAGGGTATTCACATTCTGATTTACCTGAATACCCAAAGCCTGACCATATTCATTCACGCCAATTTTGCGGTAAAGCGAATCCGTATAAGTACCGAGATTGTCCGACAATCCTGTATTCACGCTGGCCAAAAATGCAATAACCCCTCTATTCGGAATCATGACAAATTTTTCACCTAAAGATTTTTGACCCGTTAATATGAATGCATTTCCTGCGCCGCATCCATTGGCGATAAACAAAGGATACTTTCCATAATTGGTATACTTCTCAGGATAGTCCAGATTATAATCCATTCCACTGGCCGAAGAGTGTCCAAAAAACTGAATGATTCCAACACCTGAATTAAACATCTGATCCACTTGCGAACTATTGATTTCTTCCACCTCGGAGGTAGAACCTTTTTTGAGCGTAGTTACCTTGGCTCCAAAAAAACTTTTTCCCAGTAAATTTGACTGATTATTTAAGTAGTTTAAAATGGGTGCTTGTTCGGCGGCTATTTTTGTGCCGGCTAAATGCAAGACTCTTTTTTGCCATAATAAAGAATCACTCAACTGCCAGCTGGTACTTGCAATTCTTTGTTCATGATCTTTCACTTTATTGAGGTAATCGCCAATTTCATAAGAATTCATGATGGGTAAACGTCCTACCGGCAATTGAACTTTATTATTCTTATCAAAATCGGTCAGTAAAACGTCCGAACAAGGCTCACCAAATGAAGGAATGGCATAGAAAGGATAATTGGATGCCGGTGATTGCGAATAGGTCAAATAGTCTTTATAATTGATGCCCTTACCGATGATGAAAGCAAATTTTGGTTTGTTACTCCATTGATTATTTTTCACGGCATATTTGAAAAAATTACGAATGGCCAAGGGACTGTATTGATATCCATAACCGAATTCGTCGTAGATTTCATCAACCAAAGCCGTTACCACCTGATAAGCGCCACCTGATAATGAACTTCGATAATTTTTATAGTCCGTTAAATAATTTGTACCATCATTGGCATAGCCCGCATGAGTGAGCAAAATATAGTCGCCTTGATTTGAAGCCAGGGTGTAATTCTTAAACGTAACTGCTTTAAACCCGGATACCGTTTCAAATGTAGTGGCAGCCAGACTTTTTAAATACAATCTTTTGATATCCGTTGATGCCGGAATTCTGAAACGAACCATATTAGGAACTGAAATATCCCCGATAAAATATTCCGAAATACTTAAATCAAATAAACGCGGTGATATATTTCCGTTGTTGAAATTGGTAATTTCGAGGTAGTAATCACCAGCTTTAGGATCTAATTCAAAATAGTATTCTGTTTTATTATCAAAATTAAATAAACGTGGATATCGCAATTCTGCGGAAGCAATCCCAAAACGGTCAAATAAGTTTTGAGATGGAATCGAATTATGCGAAGTGTATTTCATTGTCAGCTTATTTTGAGCTGTCAGATACGCCATAGGTACCGCAAGATTATAGCGTTTGTATCCGAAAGAGGAAAAGGTAGAATCAGCCAAAATATTGTTATTCGCAGCAATTTTCACCCGATGTTGCGTCAAGTAGGAAAATCCGGAAACCGTGGTTTTGAAATAGGCATTGGGACCTCCACTTACGGTATAAGGATTCGTTAATGTGTAAACCATCGAATCGGCAGATGTCGTAAATGATTTGACATAGCCCTCCCCATCCTCATATTGTGAGGAATTTAAATAAAGAACCGGATTTTCGTATTGACCAAAATATGAAGGGCCACTGGAAAAAACACTTCGATAATTGTTTTTTACCTTCTCCCAATAATAGTTTTCTTTCAGTGGAGGGGAACTCAAATTATTTGCCCGAACAGCAAATCGTTTATTAGTGGAAGAGGAATTATAGGTGATAAAATAATAAGCCGTATCTGATATTAAATTCAATTGAGGATTGAGCTGAAATTCCGGATTCAGGTAAAGCTCTCTATCCAAATCACCATTGGCTTTCTCTCCGTAAAACTCAATATAATCTGTTCCACTTAAAGTAGCTGCATTGGTTACAAATAAGGTAACCTCTTTCCCATCCCGAAACATTTGCAACTGACTTCCACTGATTGTTGAAGGTAACCCAAGAGCAAACAAACTGCTGATTGGAATACGATATAAACCATCTTTGAATATACTAAACTTGTAATATGACTGATTGTAATTAATCCACTCGTTGCCATAATTCTGCGCAGTAACATGAAGACTAAAAATGTACTGTAACAGAAAAAGAAATGGTATAATTCGCTTCATGTAGTTTTTTTTCAAAAATTAATGCCTTTTATTGAATTAACGAGAATTTTTATCTGCCCCATTATCCAATTCACTATTCGCTATTCCGAAGGCACTTCCCTTACGATTGATATCTAACTTCAATGAAATAAAATGACTGTATAATGGACTATTCTGAACATTTAAACTGGAGAATGCATAGTCGATGGCAAACTGTTTGATTTTTACACCAAGACCTAATGTTGGTTGAAACATAGTTCGCTTTTTTGAATTGCTGGTATCTGCATCATCCAATACACGTTGAAAATTTCCTAATCCGCCTCGAATAAAAAACCGTTGATTATATCCAAACTCCATTCCTAATCTCGGATCAATGCTCAATGGGTTTAAATTGATGAGATTCCCATAACGACGGCCATCGGTCGTAATATCTAAATTTAGCTCAGCCAATAAATAAGCCTTTCGGTTAGAATCTCTTAAACGAATGGGAATTTCGTGCCCTCCGCCCAGTACAAATCGGGGTGTATTTACCTCGGTACTTCGGGAAACGATTTCGTTACCAGTTTTGGCAAACTCCTGTTTTTCCTTATCGGTAAAACTAAATGACCACAAAGTATGGGTAGTGGTGATATCTCTGAAGTTGGCTCCTAAACGCCACTTGCCATAACGAGCCTGTGCACCTAAATCAATACCTGCCCCCCAGGCATTGGCCATCGATCCGACTGCACGATGAATGATTTTGAAGTTACCTCCTACAGATACAGATACATCATCACGATCAATCCAACGTTTAATGCTCAGTGGTCGGGCGTAACTAATGAGTCCGGCATAATCGGCTGATGAAATGGATTTTACTTTTGAATAATCCACCGATCCGTCCGGTTGAATTAAATTGATGGTATACGGAATATCGTCTATCGCAAAACGAATCAGGGATATCCCTAAAACGCCCTTTCTGTTTCGAAGTGGAAAAGCGGCTCCAATATGATCAAATTTTGCGATACTGCTGAAATACTCGGAGTGCATCGCTCCAACTTGGAAATCAGTTTGTATGCAATTCAAACCGGCAGGATTCCAAAATGCGGCGTTTACATCATTCACGCTAGCCACCTGTGCGCCGGACATCGCCATTCCGCGGCCGCCAACACCCAGATTCATAAATTCGTTCACGTATTTACGCTGCTGAGCATTGGTATGCTGAAGTGCCAACGTGCCAAATAACCCCAGCGCAATCCATTTTATTTTAAACATAGATAAAGATGTAATCACCCGCAAAAACGCCGTTTTACTGACATTATTGCACGGGTTACCAAAAATAAGGATTTTGCAATGTTTATTGTCAATTTTAAGCCTAAAATTAGCACCTTTGCAATCCTATGAATTGGATACAGGAACTACATTGGCGGGGGCTGATTCAGGATATCATGCCCGGAACGGAAGAACAGCTCAATCAAGAAATGACCTCCGGTTATATCGGATTTGATCCCACTTCAGATTCATTGCATATCGGGAGTCTCGTGCCTATTATTCTGCTGATGCATTTACAAAAGGCCGGACATAAACCTTATGCCCTGGTGGGTGGTGCAACAGGAATGGTAGGAGATCCCTCCGGTAAATCCGAGGAACGCAATATGCTTTCTGAAGATTTGATTCGACATAATACAGAATGTATTACCAATCAGTTGCGTAAGTTTCTAGATTTTGATGCCCAAAAACAAAATGCTGCAGTGGTAGTGAACAATTATGATTGGTTCAAGGATTTTAGTTTTTTGAATTTTATTCGCGATGTTTGAAAATAAATTACTGTTAATTATATGATGGCCAAAGATTCTGTTCAAAAAAGATTGGAAACCTGTATGTCATTCACAGAGTTTACTTATCAATTGGTACAAGGCTACGATTTTTTTCACCTTAATAATACCCTCGGCGTGAAATTGCAAATGGGTGGTTCGGATCAATGGGGAAATATTGTAACCGGTACAGAATTGATTCGTAAAAAATCGGGGAGAGTTGCTTTTGCCTTTACGGCGCCTCTTTTAAAGAAATCGGATGGTGGTAAATTTGGCAAAACAGAAAGCGGTAATATTTGGCTTGATGCTCAAAAAACATCGCCCTATAAGTTTTATCAGTTTTGGTTAAATGCCAAAGATGATGACGCAGAGAACTATATCAAGGTTTTTACTTTTTTGTCAAAAGATGAAATTGAAGCGCTGATCGAAGCACATCGGACAGATGCCGGCAAAAGACTCCTTCAAAAAAAATTGGCTGAGGAAGTCACTTGCCTGGTTCATTCCCGGGCAGACTATGAATATGCGGTAACAGCCAGTCAACTTTTGTTTAACGATAATACTGCTGAAGCGCTGAAGGAACTGAACGAAACTCAATTGTTAGAAATTCTGGAAGGGGTGGATCGGCATGAAATCAGGGATACAGAAATCAAAGAGGGAATATCTTTATTGAATCTTGTTGCAGATTGCGGTATCTTTCCTTCTAAAGGAGAAGCCCGTAAAATGATTCAACAAGGTGGGGTGTACATTAACAAAACCAAAATAGAAAATCCCAACGAAGTGATCAACGTCGAACGTCTTTTAAACGATAAATACATTCTTGTTCAAAAAGGCAAGAAAAAACAACACTTGATTATTGTACAATAAATCTATGCCCCAACCCATGTATAAATACTTTTTTAGTCTGCTGATTATATTGATTGGACATTTTGCTTTGGCCCAGAAATCAAAGCCCATAGTCATTCATATTCATCGTTTGGAATCCATCAATAAACATGCTGAACAAAATAGTCAAGGATCTATAGCCTTATTGCAAACAGCATTATTCTTGGACAGTATTCAGAAAATCAGAACAGAGAGCATGCTTTTCTCACTCATACAGCGTTACTATGTGAACCTCAGTAAAAAGAATTATCAGTTTGATCCGGTGGTTTATAAAGAACGAATTTTGTTGAAACAGGAACGGAATCGTTATATGAAAAATCTCCTCACAGATTTCCAATATGGCAAATACCTTGAGGTGGTTGCTTCGATTGAAAAGAAGGAATTGAGTGGTAAAAAACTGGACATGAAAAATCTCACGGAATCGGAAAAAATTTATCTCGAAACTTTAGCCTGGGATTTGATGTTGAGCACGGTCACCATTACGGACAAGTAATTATGGTTCGTATAGGTTTGTTATCCGATACACATGGACATTTGCCGGATGCTGTTTTTGAACATTTTAAGCAGGTAGATGAAATTTGGCATGCCGGAGATATCGGTCATGTAGAAGTTGTTCAAAAACTTCAATCTTTCAAACCCCTCAGGGCTGTTTATGGCAATATTGACGGACAAGAAATACGGGCGCAATTTCCGGAAAATTTAATTTTTCAAGTTGAGGAGGTTCCGGTTTATATGACCCATATTGGCGGCTATCCACCGAAATACAATGCCAATAGCAAACCTTTGATTCACAGGCATCGACCACATTTATTTATCAGCGGGCATTCTCATATTTTAAAAGTGATGCCCGATCCTACCCTGAATTTATTCCATATTAATCCGGGTGCATGTGGCTTACAAGGTTGGCATCAAGTTAAAACCTTGGTTCGATTTGAAATTGATCGGCATCGAATCAATCGCCTGGAGGTGATTGAATTGGGCAAAAAATAATCATTCTAAACACAACACCGATAGAGAGAAAGTAAAGATCTCTTTCCAGCCCCGATTGCAGCCAAGTGCCGTGCACAGGCGGAAAGCGGGACTCACGATGATGAGAAAACCGAGGTATTTGCTGCCCCTAATACAAATCTGTTTCGCTGATATAATGACGCACTTTAGCGAGATCGGTGTAACGAGCGCGATCTTCGATGGTAAATTTTGGACAATGTTTGCGTACCGTATCATAAACACTTCGGGTGATGGGCGCCAACTTATTTTGAATGCCTCTGTAATCAACAGCCTGACAAATTGCAATCAGATGCACAGCAAACACATCGAAGGTATTTTCAATAACCCGATTGCAGAGCAAGGCGGCATTGGAGCCCATACTCACGATGTCCTGATTATCATTATTATTCGGAATACTATGCACATACATCGGATTGCTGAGGGTTTGGTTTTCAGCCACGGTACTGGTAGCGGTGTATTGCATGCCCTGCATACCGAAATTGAGACCTAGTTTTCCGAGATTGATAAAAGGCGATAATTTTTGATTGAGGTTGTGATTCAGCAGATAGTTTAACTGACGTTCGGCTAACATAGAAAGCTTGGTGATAGCAATTTTGAGTTTATCCATTTCAAGTCCGATATAATCGCCATGAAAATTCCCTCCGTGATAAATGTTTCCGTTTTGGTAGTCGATAATCGGATTATCATTCACGGAATTAATTTCGGCAGTTAATACCTTTTCAGCGTAAGCGATGGTATCCCAGATAGGTCCAACGATTTGGGGAATACAACGGGAACTATAATATTCCTGAACTTTTTCGTCGAGTACTTCTGCTAATACTTCTTTATCATATAAATGCTCGTGACGGTTTTTCAATAATTTACTTCCTCTTAAAATTTTGCGCATCGCTGTGGCTACGGTTTGCTGACCGGGATGAGGTTTAACCACATTGAGTTCCTTGCTGATATGATCGTCATAAGCTTCAGAAATTTCGTTCACCATCGCACTCATCAGTAGTTGCCATTTTGCGGCACGATAAGCCAGTATGGTATTAATCATTCCGATACCTGTCATACAAGAGGTCCCATTCATCAGGGAAAGCCCTTCACGAATATAAACTTGAAGCGGCTTTAAACCGGCTTTGGCAATGGCTGCTTTGGATGCTTGTAATTTGCCTTTATAAATGACTTCACCTTCGCCAATCAGACAAAGAGCGAGATGAGCCAATTGCACCAAATCTCCGCTGGCGCCGACACCACCATGAATAAAAATCTGTGGCAGGATTTCATGGTTAATAAAATCGCGTAACAACTCCACCGTATTACGATGAATGCCTGAACGTGCCTTCATTAAACTCGATAAACGGGCAACCAGGGTGGCTTTTAAAAATTCGGGCCGCAAAATATCACCGCAACCACTGGCATGACTACGAATGAGATTATACTGCAAATCATAGCGGTCTTCGTTTTTGATGCGATATTGGGCCATTGGACCAAAACCGGTATTGATGCCATAAATGAGTTTTTTTTCGGAATACTCTTTCAAGAATTTGAAACATTTATCAATTTCACTAATTGCAGATTTATTGAGCGATACTTCTGCATTTTCATACACAATCTGATAAAATTCTCTCAGTGTCAGATCGCCGCCGGTAATTTCAATTTTCATATGGATAAACATTTACGGGTTGAGGCGCAGAAAAATAAAGGTTCATGAATGCGGACTGCTCCTTTTCAACGGATCCCGGCAAAAGTAGTGTTTTTTTTGAGCTGTTCAAGTATGGGCATGAACCATTATATTTGAAAATCTTAATGTCAAATACATGCAAAGACTCCTCTTGATCCTCGGCATTTGTTTTTACGCAACGCAATTGTATAGTCAAGAAAACATCGGATTCCAAAAACCACCTAAAGAAATCCTTGATTTGGCAAATTATCAGCGCACACCGGGCGTCATGATGGATACCCGAAAAGAATATATGCTGCTCTCCTATCGCCCGACATACAAATCGCTCAACGACCTGAATCAGGAAGAGATGAGATTAGGAGGGTTGAGGGTGAATCCGGTGACGAATATTTCCAGTACCTTAAACTATATCAATAACCTAAAAATTCGTAAAATAAACGGACAGGAAGAAATGCAGGTGAAGGATTTACCCGATAACCCGCAAATTGCAAATATCAGCTGGTCGGTGAATGAACAGTGGGTGGCTTTTACGAATACCACAGAGAGTGGCGTGGAATTATGGGTGATTCAAGTATCAGAAGCCCGAGCTAAAAAACTCTGTGATGCAGTTTTAAATGCCAATCTGGGGAGTCCATATAACTGGCATGTCGATAACCAACGACTATTGGTAAAAATAATCCCCCACAATCGTCCGACACTAAAAGATCCCAAAAAAATCTTACCGAATAGTCCAACAGTTTCGCAAAGCGATGGAAACAAATCGCAAAACAGAACCTATCAAGATTTACTAAAAACCCCATTGGATGAATTTAATTTTGAAACACTTTTACAATCGGAATTACATTTTATCAACCTGAACGGGCAACAAACTTTATTTAAACCCAAAGACCTGTATTTAGGCGAGTCGTTTTCGCCGAATGGACAATATGTGATGATTACGACCTTGGAAAAACCATTTTCTTATATTGTTCCTTTGAGTCGTTTTCCGCAAAAAACAACGGTTACTGATTTGAATGGGCAAGTGGTGAAATTGGTGAATGAAGTTCCATTAACCGAAGTGATGCCCAAAGGATTTTCGGCGGTTCGGAAAGGCAAAAGAAACATGGCCTGGCGAACCGACAAACCAGCCTCTCTTTACTACGTAGAAGCATTGGATGGTGGTGATCCGTCGGTAAAAGCGGAATACCGTGATCAGATGAGCAGTTGGGATGCGCCTTTTACAGAGCCTCCTGCTCAATTGATACAATTGCCACAACGTTTCGAAAGAATTATATGGGGTAATGAACAGTACGCTATTGCTGAAGACTCTTGGTATGATACGCGTAATACACGAAAATATTTGTTTAATCCATCGAATCCTGCAATGGCTCCGGTGGTGATTGAAGATCGGAATAGTCAGGATGTATATTCAGATCCGGGAGAATTTGAAATGAAAAAAAATCAGTGGGGACGATATACATTGGCAATGAAAGGCACCCGTGTTTTTCGAATCGGAGAAGGCTTTACCGAAAAAGGGCAATTTCCGTTTATTGATGAATATGACTTAAAAACCAGAAAAAGCAAAAGACTTTACCAATCGACGTATACGGATAAAAAGGAAAATTTAATTTCTTTGGAGGATGTTGAGGAAGGTCTGGTGCTGATAACGCTTGAATCGAAAAACGAATTTCCAAATTACTTTTTCAGAAATCTTAAAAATCAAGATATTCGTCCGCTCACACAATTTCCAAATCCAATAGCAGGCAAAGAAAATGTGTACAAAGAATTGATAAAATATAAACGCAATGATGGTGTTGAATTAAACGGAACTCTGTATTTACCAGCAGGATATGATCGGAACAAGAGAGAGGCACTACCCTTGCTCATTTGGGCCTACCCTGAAGAGTATAAAGACAAAAGCAGTGCGGGTCAGCAGAAAAGTAATCCCAACGAATTTACCTTCCCTTCTTATGGTTCATTTGTATACTGGGTAACAAGGGGTTATGCAGTATTAGATGATGCCTCATTTCCAATTATCGGCGAAGGTAAAACGGAGCCCAATGATACCTTTATACCACAGCTCATTGCCAATGCGCAGGCAGCCATCAATGCAGTTGTTCAACTGGGATATGCCGACCCAAAACGAGTTGCGGTTGGCGGCCATTCCTATGGTGCCTTTATGACGGCCAACTTACTCACCCATTCGAATCTTTTTGCATGCGGGATTGCAAGAAGTGGGGCATACAATCGAACCTTAACCCCATTTGGCTTCCAAAGTGAGCAACGAAATTATTGGGACGTGCCGGAAGTGTATAATCAGATGTCGCCTTTTATGAATGCTGCCAAAATGAAAACGCCTTTGCTACTGGTTCATGGAGAAGCCGATAATAATCCGGGCACATTTACTTTACAAACCGAGCGATATTTTCAGGCACTGAAAGGACTTGGTGCTCCGGTGAGAATGATTTTGTTACCGAAGGAAAGTCATGGTTATGCCGCGCGTGAAAATATATTTCATTTACTGTGGGAGCAGGACCAGTTTTTAGAAAAACATTTAAAAAAATAAGGCGTGGTGCCTGTTGGCAATTCGGAAGTTCTACACTCAAACGATTAACTTCCATAAAACAAGCTTCACAACGACCTGATGTACTTTTATAAAAATATTCAGTAAATGAAAACTCTTCTATTAACTGTTCTTGGATTATTGACTTTATTTGCGCCATTGAGTGCCCAAAAGATTTTTTCAGAAGGACAAATCAAATATGATGTTTATATCAATGGAAGTACCAAGCCCGAAGGTATTTTTGTCATCTCTGTTAAAGGCGGGATGATTAAGCGTGAAATTTCGATGAACAATGGATATCATAATATTACCTTGTATAACCATCAAACCGGTATGACCCACTCATTGAGCTTAAAAGGTGACCAGAAATATGCATTGGAAATGAAAGCAGAGGAAGTAAAATTAAAAAATCAACGCTTCGAAGGTGCCAAAATAGATTTATTAGATGGCCAGAAAAAGTTAGCCGGTTTAAAATGTCAGGATGCTGAGATAAGTTATTTAAATGGTGAAAAAGCAAAATTTTCATTTACGACGGAACTCATTCCAATGATAGAAACCTTTAATGCTATGTTTCCCGGATTAAAGGGTATACCATTGGAATATGAAGTAAAAAGCTCCCCAACATTGAATATGAAATTCGTGGCAACCCTGATTGATATCAAAGCTATCGACGCCTCTATTTTTCAATTACCGGCAGATTATATAATTGTCACGACTGCCGAATTAGTGGCGTTGAAATAAAAAATATTTTTTACGGCCTTTAGCTTTTTTTTTCTGAGCGACCGTGAAACATGAGATACCCTTCAAGATAGAGAGGTACAAAATGCTGATTGACATAAGTAAATTTAAAGGCATTTAAATACAGATGTGAACGATTTCCATCGGATTGCATCTGATGATAAGATTGAATATCCTGTTGAAGTAAATGATTTTCCAGGTTAAATCCATGAAAATCATTTTCTGACCACCTCGAAGCCATTTTTGTATGATATGCTTCAATTTGACTTTTCATCATCGGTGTTAAGTTATAAGAATCAAGGGTATCATTGAGCATTAAAAAATGGATGAACGAGTCCTGTAGGACTATATTTAAACCTTTATTCAAATCTGTTTGTAGGGCAGAAAAGATAAACTGCTGAACATGAGAAAATGAATCTGTAATTAAAGGATAATCACGCCCGGAAACAGAATCTGAGAGCAATTCAATCGTCACCTGTCGGTTTGTGTCCACTTGTAAATCCTTACCGGTAAAGATAGCATTTACTGCAAACAACTCCTCCTTGTTGGTTGCAGATTCCAATAATCGCTGGTCCTTTTCATCTAACCAATGTTTGATTAAATGCAACTGCCCTCTTTTGTTCAGATACCTCAGAATGGTGCGGATACCGGATAAGTCTGAATCTGACATTTGTCCTCCATCTGATTTGCGAACCAATTTACGGTTCAGTACCAGTTGATTTTTCTTTAATAAACGTTCAAGGCGGGCATGTTGATTCCGAACACTTAACTGAAACATTCCCCAAGGCCCAATGGCACTGATTGAAATGAGTATAAATAAACTGAGCGGAATAAAAATGATATTTTCCTTCGCAAACAAAATGAAATATGATGCGATTAGTAAAAGCCAAATGCCCAATACAAAAATGAGATATCTGTCCTCTGTAAGACCGTAAGGTTTAATGCGCAAGACAATCCCAATAAAATAGAGAACAAGAAGTGGCAACAGAATATAAAAAAAATACCGGGCGAAGGTTCGAATACTGGTATACTGCTGATGATTTCGGATGGGGTATACTAAAACAAAAGTGACTACGCCTGCAATGGCATAAATTAAAATGGGTAAACAAACCCAATCACTGGGCATGTTGCGGTTGATTAAAATTTGAAATAAATAGAAATAAAGAATCAGGGTATAAATACCTAAAATAGGAACAAGTATATATTGAGCCAATATGCGCAATGCCTTTGGAAAATGAATACTACTGGCGAAAACCTGAAAATTTTCAGGTATTCCCATAAAAAATACCAGGGTATTAAAAACCAGAAAAATAAAGGCTGCCAAATCCGCATAATAAATGGCCTTGATTTGAAAATGAAATAATGTATCGCAAGCCCATAATGCACCGGCTAAACCGGCAAATAATATCAATGAGTAGGAAAAAGCGATAAAAAACCGAACCAATAAGGTATAATTATATTTCCAGAATGCCTGTATATGGCTCACCCGATAAAAAGTAATACAAGAAATCAGAAGATGATAAGCCAGAAAAAATATCAGGTAGCGACTTAAAAATACAGATTCAGAATCGAACATGACCGGAAGGATGGAAAAATAGTGCATGCCTAGAATACAAAAACCAAGCAGATACAAGCCGAATCGTTTGCTAAAGTGGAGTTGATGTGAAGCATGGAAAAATTCGAATGCCGTAAATAAGGATATACCGCAAACAGCCTCCAGTAAAATGCGGACGATAACCATGTTCCGTTGGAAATAGCTACCATCCTGAACAACATGCATTTCTACGACAAAAAATACAAAAGCTAAGCAAGCTGAAAGAATGGGCGTGGAAAAGCGAACTATTCCACTGATCAAATCATTCCATATTTTAGCAATTCCGCGCATGAACCCCTAAAATTAATTTGATCGTGGCAGAAGAAAAAGTTGAATAATCCAATTTGTGGTACACCATTCGAATTTCAAAACAGTTTACCTTTGTTCGATGTCTAATTCTTTAATCCGGTTCAAGCTCATCAGGCTGGGTTTTCTCATTTTTTTAAGTTTTCAGTTTAGTACTTCTTACGCCCAACTTGGCATAGGTGCCGCAGCACCGGAAATTCGTCTGCCGGATTCATTGGGCAAATGGAAGCCACTCAGTGAAGTCAAAGGCAAATTGATTCTCATCGACTTTTGGGCGGCTTGGTGCTACCCTTGTGTTAAATCGATGCCTGATGTGGTCAAACTTTACGAAAAATACCATGATAAAGGATTGGAAATCTATGCTATTTCCCTGGATAAAAATTATTATAATTGGGTAGAAATGTGCCGTAAACTCCAATTACCTTTCGTTTTAGTGAATGACCCCTATGGATTTAATGGCAAAGTTTGTCAGGAGTATCAGGTAAATAGTATTCCTCATAAATTATTAATCAAAGACGGTAAAATTATTGGGGCTGAAATGAGCCTATACGATTTGGAGAAAAAAATTGAGGGTGAATTGAGTAATACAAAATAAAATTCATTGGAAGCAATTTCATCGAAAAATATACAGAAGACTCATTTTAAAAACTTATCTTGGCAAAAATTTCCTGAAGTATGAGAAAAATATTTACCCTGACTCTTTTGGCTATGAATACCCTGGCCTTTGCACAAGCCCCCGTGAAAAAAGTAATTTTGGAGGACTTTACCGGAACCTGGTGTGGTTGGTGTCCGGAAGGCACTGTCATTATTGATAATTTATTGGCTGCCAACCCCAGCACATTTATTCCGGTGGCCTCACACAATGGAGATGCTTTGCAAATTCCGGATGGAGCAGCCATAGATGCCGGCTTGAATGTAACCGCCTATCCCAATGGCGCAGTAGATCGTTATTTATTCTCCGGTGAGCCAAAAATTCCAACAAGCAGAGGTAAATGGTCTGCCAATTTTAATACACGAAAAAATACACCCGCTATTGTGAGCGTGAGTATCGTAAATCCCAAGGTTTCCTCAGGTACTTACAGTGCGACGGTCAAAGTTAAATTCGTAACGGCCCCAACAAGTGGTGTACCTTTAAAAATGAATGTTTATTTAACGGAAGATAGTATTGCGGCTATTGGCACCTATGCGCAAAGTAACTACTCCAATAATATTCAAGGAGCCGCAAGTCCTCTAACCAATTGGTTTCATAACGCCACTTTACGAAAAGCTTTAGGAGGAGCTTGGGGGTTTTCAACGACAATTCCTGCAACACCGGTAGTTGGCACTGAATACTCCGAAAATATCAGTTTTACGCTTGGTTCCGCTTGGGTTGCCAAACATATCAACGTGATTGCCTTTGTGGCTTATGATGGGACTGCAGCTTCGAATCAGAAAGAAATTCTCAACGCCGAACAATTACCCCTCAAATATTGGTACCCGACTGGAATGCAAGACGTCAATATTTTAGACATTGTATCTTATCCAAATCCGGCAGCGATGCACCAAATCGTTAAAACATCTTTCAGCTTAAAAAAAGATGGAACGGTTAGTTTACAAATTATTGATATGATGGGCCGAATCATTTCGGATGATTATAAAAGTTTTGAAATTTCCGGAGCCCATACCATCCAATGGAGTCCTGCGCACAAGGGGATTACCACCTCTGGTATGTATTTCGTAAAAATCAGTACAGATCAGGGTGAAAGTAAAACCCAGGCGATTCAGATAAATTAAAATACTCATGAACCTTGTTGTGCGATCCGCCTCCGGCGGAGCGCTTTTTTTATACCCTAAATTACAAGCGACTTAGTTACTTTTGTGGTCTTTAAATTCAATCAAGATGCAAAATCCCAGCCCCAAATTCAATTATTTCGGTATCATTTCAGGTGCCCTGCTTTTGATTTTGGGTTTATACATTGTTTTATCCAAAACTCATCAAAATAAAGGCCTCGCCTGGTTCCTGGTTGTTTATGGTGCCTTCCGACTGGGCCTGGCCATTTATACCATCTATTTCCGTAAAAACAAAAATGAACAAGATCCAGCATGAAGTCCTTTAGCAGATATTTAGTTACAGCAGCTCTCCCCTATGCCAATGGTCCCGTTCATATCGGTCATTTAGCCGGCAATTTTTTACCGGCCGATGTTTATACCCGTTATCTCAGGGCCAATAAAAAGGATGTTAAGTTTATTTGTGGTACCGATGAACATGGCGTACCCATTACCATTCGGGCCATGAAAGAAGGAGTCTCTCCTCAGGAAATTGTCGATAAATACCACCATATTATTGACAAAAGTTTACGCGAAATCGGTATTTCTTTTGACATTTTCTCGCGGACTTCCAACGAAGTTCATCATCAAACTGCTCAGGAATTTTTCAAAAAATTATACGACAAAGGTCTTTTTGAAGAAAAAATAACGGAGCAATTCTTTGATACCGAAAAACAAACTTTTCTCGCCGATCGATATATCACAGGTACCTGTCCCAAATGTCAGAACGATAAAGCTTATGGGGATCAATGCGAAAAATGTGGCAGTACCCTCAGTCCGGATGAACTCATCAATCCTAAAAGTACTCTGAGCGATTCCGTGCCGGTAAAAAAAGCCACCAAACATTGGTACCTCCCGCTTCAAAATTATGAACCCTGGCTCAAGGAGTGGTTATTAACCGAACACGCCGATTGGAAAAACAATGTGTACGGGCAATGCAAAAGCTGGATCGATAATGGTCTGCAATCCAGGGCCATGACCCGCGACAGCCAATGGGGGGTAAAAGTACCGCTACCCGATTCAGAAGGTAAAGTCATGTATGTATGGTTTGATGCGCCCATAGGTTATATCTCTGCCACAAAGGAATTAACACCTCAATGGAGTGATTACTGGTGCAAAGAAGATACCCGTCTCATTCATTTTCTGGGTAAGGACAATATCGTTTTTCATTGCATCATTTTCCCTTGTATGCTCAAAGCTCATGGTGATTTTATTTTACCGCACAATGTCCCTGCCAATGAATTTTTAAATATCGAAGGCGAAAAAGTAAGTACCAGCCGGAATTGGGCGGTATGGGTGGATGAATACCTGAAAGATTTTCCAGGTATGGAAGACACACTTCGTTATGTATTATGCGCCAATGCGCCCGAAACTAAAGACAATGATTTTACCTGGAAAGATTTTCAGGATCGGAATAATAATGAATTGGTGGCCATTCTGGGAAATTTTGTAAATCGTGCATTTGTCCTCTTACATAAATTGTGTGGCGGAAAAATTCCCGCGTTTCATTTAGATCAGAAAGATGATTTGGATGATCGTTTACTGCAACAAATCATGCAGTCAAAAAATGAAATCAGTGATTCACTGGAACATTTTAAATTACGGGATGGTTTGTTTAAAGTGATTGACCTTGCCAGAGAAGGGAATAAGTATTTGCAAGAAAAAGAACCTTGGAAAAAAACCGATCAACAAACGGCCGTGGATAATTGCCTTCATATGACGATGCAATTATGTGCGAATCTGGCCATTCTGATGAATCCATTTTTACCACATACCGCTGCCAAACTTTGCAAAATGATGAAGGTTGTCGATCGTATGCTCGACTGGGAAAATGCCGGAAGCCTAAAATTATTGTCCAAAGGTTATCCCATGAATGCGACGGAACTTCATTTCAGCAAAATAGAAGATGCTGAGGTTCAGGCTCAAGGAGAAAATCTTCACGCAGATACAGTAGAAGCGAATTCGACAGACGGATACACAACCAATAATGCGCATCTACTTGCCCCTGTTAAATCTTTGATTCAATTTGATCAATTTGATACCCTGGATTTAAGAACCGCTACCATCATAGCTGCTAAAAAAGTACCAAAGGCTGATAAATTATTGGAACTTCAATTGGATTTGGGTTTTGAACAACGAACCGTAGTAAGTGGTATTGCCGCACATTATTCACCCGAAGAAATCATTGGATTGCAGGTGACCGTCGTGGCGAATTTAGCCCCCCGAAAAATGAAGGGCATTGAAAGCAACGGGATGATTCTGATGACCGAAAATAATGCCGGCAAGCTCATTTTTGTAAATGCAAATGAAAGTGCACTCAATGGAGCTTCAGTAAAATAAAGGCCCTCTCTTATTCGTTTTAAATTAACCACTCAGATGCTTCAAACGTCTTGGTTATGTATATGTATATTGCATGTGTGTAGGTATACAGACCCATCTAAATCCGTTAAGTCTGAGCAGTCAAGAACTTAAAACCATATGTTGAGATTCAAAAACGCACCCATTTCAGCTTTGAAATTCCTTTTTTTGTTTGCTATTTGTCCATTTTCAACGAATGCGCAGGTCACCCATGCTTTGGGTTTTCAAATCGGATTAAGCAATGTTTGGTATCGGAGCGAATTACCCAATAAACCCTCATTTAGTTCACACTTTTTACCGGCTTTCAGTTTTGAATATGCCAAGTACAGCGACAATTTGTTTTGGGCAGGATTATCACTCGGTATCACCCCCCGAAATATCCCAATCTATAAATATGAAAACTATACCAAAACCGGTATACAAGGTCCGGAATTTTGGGGTAAGGTTCGTGCGGGATTAAAAATACAAAGAGATTTCTCCACCCATTTGCCCTTTATCGCCTTGGGAGCAGGATATTTTTCCTTGTATTCGGAATACAGCAGCGGTCAGGGAATGGTATATAGTCAATCCAGCACAGCCGTTTATCCGGTTCGAAAACCTATGCCTTTTATTGAAATCGGAAATACAGTCATCAATACCACCTTCAGGGAAAATAAACGCAATGTATTTATCTCATTCTTAGTTCGCTATTATCCGGTCAATACTTTTAAAGAAAATGTGCAGTTCGAGTACGTACCTTTGGCTTTTACCCAGGTACAATATCGAATGATTGAATTCGTGATTGCAGCCGGTATTCAGCATCAGTTTCAACGCTAAGCAGGTAGCCTAAACAAATCTGCCTTAGACAGCTTATTCACAACTTTTGATTAACTTTTACAAGAATCAATAAGCCATGAGTTGTTTCACGGTATCAGCCAATCGACTTTTTGCTAAAAATTGTTCTTCCAATTCTATGGCAAATGGCACCGCTGTATCCAAACTGCCACATCGCAATACCGGAGCATCCAAATATTCAAAACAATGCTCCATAATCCTGGCACTGATATCACCCCCAAATCAGCCATATAATACATCTTCGTGCAAGACAATCACTTTGACGGTATTGCGCACCGTTGCGGCAATCGCTTCATAATCTAAAGGTAATAGAGTCCTTAAATCCAGAATTTCAATGGAAATAGAAGGATTCTGCTGACTATACTCCAGGGCCCAATGTACGCCACTTCCGTAAGTAATCATTGAGAGGTCATCCCCGCTTTGCACCAATCGGGCTTTCCCGATTTCTACATTATAATATCCGTCTGCCACCATTCCGCTCACACTTCGGTAAAGTGCCTTATGTTCAAAATACATCACAGGATTCGGATCTTCAAAGGCTGCAATCAACAATCCTTTCGCATCTTCGGGAGTGGATGGGTAAACTACTTTTAATCCGGGTGTATGGGTAAACCAGGCTTCTGTACTTTGTGAGTGAAAGGGACCTGCACCAACAACCACACCCGATGGCAAGCGAATCACCAC
>DAIRSC010000004.1:0-22558 GCA_036804585.1 Chitinophagaceae bacterium | reverse complement strand
GATTTATCTGAGGCAGTTGCTCGATACCAAAATACATGGCAAACGTGATTTGGAAAAACTCAATATTCCATTCATTGGGGATATTCCCAAAACAGATGATGAACAGAAATTGGTCATTACCAAAGGAGAAAACACTGTTATTGCCGAGTCGTTCCGTTTATTACGAACCAATCTCGAATTTTTGTTATCAAAACATGTCAAAGATGCCAAAGTGGTATTTGTAACATCCACTTTGGCCAAGGAGGGTAAATCCTTTGTGGCCTTGAATCTGGCCTCTACCATAAGTTTGACCGGTAAACGGGTTTTATTGGTGGGGATGGATTTACGCGCACCTAAAATTTTGGAATATTTAGGCTTGGAAGAACGGAAGGGGATTACCAATTACGTATCTGAGCAGGATTTAAATCTGGACAATCTGATTCTTAAGAAACCATTGAAAGTAAATATTGATATCCTCCCATCCGGTGATGTCCCGCCAAATCCGGCCGAGTTGCTCATGCATCCCAAGGTGGAGCAAATGTTCGCGGAGATTAGTCAGTTGTACGATTACATTATTGTGGATACCGCTCCGGTGGGATTGGTGACTGATACACTCTTGGTTAGTCATTATGCGGATTCATTTATTTATGTGGTTCGAACCCATGTGCTCGACAAACGATTGTTGCATATACCTCATGCGATGTATCTTGACAAACGTTTACCAAATATGGCCGTATTACTTAATGGTTCTGAAAGTAGAAAAGGCTACGGCTATGGCTATGGTTACGGCTATGGTTACGGATACGGTTATGGTTACGGTTATGGTTACGGCTATGGAAAAGGTGCTTATGGTTATGGTTATGGGTATGGCTACGGAAAAGAAGAAGAGCCTAAAACCAAAGTCGAAAAATTCAAGGCTTGGTTAAATGAGCTACGGAAAAAATAAACAGAGCTTGCTGATTATCTCATAGGCGCTTCAAATTCAGGGAAGTGTTCGAGGGATATTACTGTGGTACAGCCCTTGGACGATGACGCGGAATTTGAAGATGCCGGTGAGCAGTGAAAATGAGAAAAAAACTGCCAGCTTATTGAGGTGATATGAAAAATTATTGTGCATCTAAATGAACGAAAATTACTTCATCATTTACTGGAGTCAACTATTTTCACGTTAATCAGCAAGCCCTGAATAATTTGAATGCGTGATACATGCCTAAAATCTGGCAGATGTTGCCGCAACGATAGGAACGTAAAGCCCGGATACCGCGATAGCGGGAGAGGACTTGCAGTGGATAGCGTGCCCGGCGGCCTAAATTAATTTACTATTCAAGAAAAAACTGAAACGCCCCGGAAAAGGGGCGTTTTTTTTATGTGTGTCAGGCATGTTCAACAACTCTAGGGTGTAAGTCCCGAATGAGAGTTTCAGTTCTTATCATTAGCCAACGGCAAGGGTGTTCATTGTGAAGTGAAATCTGAAGGAAGCCTTAGGCAAACTCTTGAACTTACGAACAGAAACTGCATATTAGGCAGGGTAATGGGGATGATGTTGCATAAGAAACAAAAGTCCAAAACTGAACGAACCATTATCAAGTAGATGTAGAGGTTACATGAGTGGAAAGTGGTTGAACTTACCCTGAGAGGTCTTATCATAATCTGTCGATGATATGCGCGAATGTCAAAGAAGAAACACTACTATGGAGGCTGACACTAATATAGTAAGGGTGTGATAAGAAGTCAGCAGAGGTCATAGTATGTATCGTTGAAGCCATCATCGAACGGTGGAAGCCTTTGGGAAACAGAAGGACTGAATGTCAGAAGTGCTTAGAAGTAAATTGGGATTTATGATGAAACGAGAAAAGCAGAAACAGCAACAACGCAAATCTGTACACAAGAAAGTAGAGTGGAACTCGAGGATAAAATGTGTAAGAAGCCTAGTGTAATCATGTATGAACAAGAGAAAAGGGGTAAGTGTTTTTTTTGGGGGGGCTAATATCAAATTTCTATGTTAGAAGAAGTATTAGACAGACGAAATGTAAAGTATGCACTAAAACAAGTGACTAGTAACAAAGGTGCTAGTGGCGTAGATGGTATGATTTTAAAAGAGTGAAACGATTACATCAACGACCACTACCAGACATTTAGGCTAGATATTTTGGAAGGCAGGTATAAACCTCAATCAGTGCGTAAGGTAGAAATACCCAAACCAGGCGGCGGCAAACGGCTGTTAGGCATTCCAACAGTGTTAGACAGACTAATACAACAGAGTATCAGTCAACGACTAACAGCGATATGGGAGCCTGAATTTCATTCATGGAGTTATGGCCTTAGACCCAATCGTAACGCCCACTAAGCATTAACACAAGCACAAAAGTTTTTGGATGAAGGTTACACAAAAGTTGTGGAGCTAGACTTAGAGAAATTCTTCGACAAGGTGAATCATGATTACCTAATGAGTTTATTAGCAAAGCAAATAGAAGATAAACGACTATTAAAATTGTTGAGGGCTTATCTAACATCAGGTATCATGGAAGGAGGGAATACATCACCCCGCACAGAGGGGACGCCACAAGGTAGTCCTCTGAGTGCATTATTGTCTAATATTATTCTCAACGAGTTGGATAAAGAGATAGACAAGCGGGGGTTAAGGTTTGTTCGATATGCGGACGATTGTAGTATTTATACAAAGAGCCAAAAGTCGGCTGAACGTGTAATGACTAGCATCACTACATTTATCGAAGTCAAACTCCACTTGAAGGTTAACAAGGGGAAGAGTAAGGTTAGCAATCCAACATCAAGTACACTTTTGGGCTATTCATTTTACACATGAAGGGGAAGATGGAAGATAAGAATCTCTTCCAAACCCATAGAGAGACTCAAAGAAAAGATGCGTGAAATATTTAAACGTTCCAATCCGATGAGTATTGAAATGAAGATAGAAAACTCAAGGGCAATACTAAGCGGATGGCGGAATTACTTCTGGTTGACAGAGAGTAAAAGACCTCTGACTGAACTAGATAGTCTTATTCGGAAACGAGTTAGGATAATTGCTTGGTCACAATGGAAGCGTATAAGGACAAGGTATAAAATGCTTCGGCGATTAAATGTCAATCATGATAAAGCATACCAATGGGCTAATACTGGTAAGGGAAAAGCTAAAGTTGCGTCAAGCCCAATACTCCAAACAACATTAACCACATGTGTACTGACCCGAATGGGATTAATTAGCTTAGAGGCAAACGTTACATTCAAGCACCAACAAACAAAACTATTCTGACAAATCGCCGTGTACCAGACCGGTATGCACGGTGGTGTGAGAGGACGACAAAGATAGAATTGATCTAACTTTGTCTCCTACTCGATCATGAAAAAGGGGGTAATAGCCCGAATACCGAAGTGATATCTGTAATAGACCAATGTTATTTTTATAAACAGCTACCATATCCGCATTTACTCTCGTCCTGAAGACGAGACAAGAATTGGCCTATCTACCAATTCACATTGGCATAAATTGACCGCCGGAAAAATGTAAAAAATTTGTTAGCATCGAAATTCAATCCTATATTAGTGCATTAAAAGCGGGTTGAAATTGTAAGGTGCCTGGCATACAAAATAAAAAAAGCTAAATGAAAATTTTAGAGATTAAGGTTATGAAGGGGCCGAATTACTGGAGCGTGCGTCGGCATATATTGGAGGTATTGTTATTGGTTTTGGAAGATGTGGATCAAAAGCCTACTGTTAATATACCGGTGTGTTTGGAGCGCATCAAAAATATGTTTCCGACCATGTTCACTCATCGTTGCAGCGAAGGCGTAGAAGGCGGATTTTTTACCCGTGTTGAAGAAGGCACCTGGATGGGTCATGTGATAGAACATATTGCGCTCGAGTTACAAACGCTCGCCGGCATGGAAACCGGATTTGGACGTACACGGAGTACCAGCAAAGAAGGTGTGTATCATGTGGTGTTTTCGTACATCGAAGAAGAGGTAGGAAAAGCAACAGCAGCAGCATCCGTTGAAATAGCCCGTCGTTTGGTGGAAGGAGAGGATTTTGACATCCATGGATTTATACAGGAGTTGCGTGAAATCAGAGAAAAAGTACGATTGGGGCCTAGCACGGGCTCTATCGTTACGGAAGCGATACATCGTGGGATACCCTGGATTCGATTAAATAAAAATTCACTGGTGCAGTTGGGATACGGAATGAATCAACGTCGTATTCAGGCTACTGTGGCAAGTACAACCAGCAATATTGCCGTTGAAATTGCCTGCGATAAAGAGGACACCAAAAACCTCCTTGAAGCTGCTGAAGTGCCTGTTCCGAAAGGACGAATCATTTATACCGAGGAAGAACTGGAAGCAGCTATTAAACGAATTGGTTACCCGGTGGTACTAAAACCCATCAACGGGAATCACGGACGAGGAGCCACCACCGATATCAAAGATTGGGGCAGTGCTCAACTTGCATTTGAAATTGCCCAAAAACACTCGAGAGCCATCATCTGTGAGAAATTTATAACCGGATACGATTATCGTTTGTTGGTGATTAACTACAAATTTATTTGTGCCGCCCGACGCACTCCGGCTTGTGTTACGGGAGATGGGAAAAGCACTTTGCAACATTTAATTGATGCCGTGAATGCGGATCCAAGAAGGGGCTACGGGCATGAAAAAGTGTTGACTCAAATCAAGGTGGATGCGGTCACCGAAAAAATATTGGCAGATAAAGAATTGACTTTAGATAGCATTATCCCAAAAGGGGAGCAGTTGATGTTAAAACCGACCGCGAATTTGAGTACCGGAGGAACTTCTACGGATGTCACCGATTTTGTACATCCCAATAATATATTTCTGGCTGAAAGAATAGCCCGAATCATCGGACTGGATATTTGCGGTATTGATATCATGGCACCGGACTTATCGACACCGCTCGAAGAAAATGGAGGTGCTGTGTTGGAAGTGAATGCGGCCCCGGGATTCAGAATGCATATTGAACCAAGTGAAGGTTTGGCGAGAAATGTGGCCGAACCGGTGATTGATATGTTGTATCCGCCGGGTAGTTCGGCTCGTATACCCATTATAGGAATTACAGGAACCAATGGTAAAACAACTACGACGCGCTTAACGGCTCATTTGGTGAAAAGTATGGGACATAAGGTTGGTTTTACGACCAGCGATGGGGTTTACATTCAAAATCAAATGATGATGAAGGGCGACTGTACAGGTCCTATCAGTGCTGAGTTTGTGTTGAAAGACCCTACAGTAGATTTTGCCGTTCTTGAATGTGCCAGAGGGGGCATTTTAAGAGCGGGCTTAGGTTTTCATCGCTGCGATATTGGCATTGTGACCAATATCAGCGCCGACCATTTAGGTTTGGGAGGTATTGATACTGTTGAACAGTTGGCCCGGGTAAAAGCGGTGGTTGTTCAGAGTGTAATGCCCGAAGGCTTTGCCATTCTGAATGCTGATGATGATTTGGTTTATAAAATGCGTGAAGGCCTGGAATGTCATGTTGCATTTTTTAGTTGTGATCCGAAAAGCAAACGCATCAAGTAGCATTGCAGTAAAAACGGAATTGCTGCCGTGTACGATGAGCAAACCGATATGATATACATACAAAAGGGTGCATGGAAAATTCAAATAGATAAAGCCCACCAAATTCCACTCACTCAAAGTGGAAAGGCCCTGTTTAATGTGATGAATATAATGCCTGCTGTGCTGGCGGGCTATCTCCGCGGATTTACCGTTGTGGACATCCGCCAGTCTTTACAAACATTTATTCCCAGTCCGGCTCAAACCCCCGGAAGAATGAATCTGTTTCAGTTTAAATACTTCCAGGTACTTGCAGACTATGCGCACAACCCGGCTGGTTTTGCTGTATTAAAAGCATACGTTGATAAGGTACAGGCCTCACGAAAAATTGGAATCATTTCCGGAACAGGCGATCGACGGGATGAAGATATCCGTGACCTGGGCGAAATAGCCGCGAACATGTTTGATGAAATCATCATTCGTCAGGATAAACATTTGCGCGGAAGAACCGAAGACAATATCATTCAACTTTTGACTGAGGGTATTCAACGCAAAAAACCGGATATGCCGGTTCAGGTGATATTAAAAGAACTGGAGGCCATTGACCATGCCGTAAAAAATGCCCCTAAGGATTCCTTTATTGTTATTTGCAGTGATGTGGTGACAGACGCCCTGAACTATATTCAGAAATTAAAGAATGATGAAGATACGCAGTCTTGATTCCAATCCTAATATGAATGGTCAGACAGACCAAGTCTTATCGCTTTAGAATGATATCTACTCAAAATCATTAATATTGCCTGATCGTTTAAAATTTCTGCACTTTTTGAAGAGATAATACCAATGTAATTTGTGTTATAGACCAAATCTTATCTCGTCTTCAGGACGAGAGTAAGTGCCGATAGGAAAGATGTTTAGTCCAACAAAATTGGGCTATTACATATGGCTTGCTGATTATATCATAGGCGCTTCAAATTCAAGGAAGCGTTCAAGGGGTAGTACTGCGGGACAGCCCTTGGACGATGACGCGGAATTTGAAGATGCATGTGAGCAGTGAAAATCAAGAAATGAACTGCATGCTTATTGAAGAGGTATAAAAAATTACCGTGCATTTAAATGAGCACAATTCACACCAAAGTGCAATGATATCAAATGCTTTCACGTGAAACAGCAGACCCTAAAAAAACCGCCATTTCTTATGGCGGTTTTTTCTGATTGAATTTACTTGAATGAATCCTGAAATTCTGGATGAATCAAGCTCTGAATTAACGTGTTTCCTGAACTGGAGCAGCTTGACCTTTCTTTTGGCAACAAGCTTTTCCACCTTCTTTTTTCTGGCAAGATGGTGCTGATGCTGAGGCGTCGCCGGCTGGTGTTGCATCTGCAGAAGCAGTGCCACCTTTTTTGCAACAGGCTTTACCTTCAGCGCCGGATTTTTCACCAGAACAAGCTTTGCCGTCTTCTTTTTTAGCACAAGCTTCGGTTTTTTTCTCACATGAAGCTTTGTCTTTACAACATTTTTTTTCTGCGAACATTGTGCTTGTAGCAAACAAGGCCAATGCAATAAATAATATCTTTTTCATTGTTCAATTAATTGTTTAATCAAAAGTAAGCGAATTTGTAGAATCCGGAATCTATTTTCTCAACATTAACAATTCAAGGGAATGCGGGCTTCAAACAAATTCGATTCCTTTGCAAACCAATGTATCCTCCAAAAACCAAAGCTTATTGGGCTCTTATAGCGATATCCATTTTATGGGGTACCACTTGGTTTGTTTCAAAATTGGCTTTGGCACAAGTGCCTGCTTTGCAACTGAGTGCAATGCGACAAACAACGGCAGGACTTACCTTGTTGATTTGGTTTGCAATCCGACGCAATTCCTGGTTGCCGTTGCGCGAGTTATTGTTTCATTCCTTGTTGGGTTTTCTGTTTTTTACTTGCAGTAACGGTTTGAGCACTTGGGGAATCACTTATATTCCGTCATTTATGGGAGCCCTCATTGGCTGTTTGCTGCCCTTTATGCTCGTTATTGGTAATTATGTATTATTTGGAAAGCGCGTTTCCTGGATGGTTGTTGGCTCATTGTTGATTGGGTTCGCAGGAATTTTTACCATCATCACTTCTTTTGGGAAGGAATTTGGTACCGGACCACATTTTGTAGCAGGAATTTCGCTGACCTTGATCTCACTACTGACATGGACAAGCGGAACCTTGCTTTTGTCAAAAAAGGTTATGCCATCGAATCCCTATTTAGGCGTGGCCTGGCAAATGTTGTTCGGCGGACTCATGCTTTTTTTAAGTTCGTGGATATTCGAAAAGGGGGTACCGCTTACGCAGATATCCCCGCGAGCCTGGTTCTATTTTATTTATCTGGTTTTAGTAGGTTCGGTCATGTGTTTTTTGAGTTATCAATATGCCATTAAACATTTACCGCTTAGCCTGGTGTCTGTGTATGTATACATCAATCCCATGGTTGCCTTAGGATTGGGCGTTTGGTTACTAAACGAGCCCTTTCATTGGCAAATTATTCCCGGTGCGCTAATCACCTTTCTCGGCATTTACGGAGTCAAACGATTTCAGAAATCCTCCTAGCAGGGTTTTGTGACAACCTGTCAAATTTTCCAACGGAAAAATCTTTAATGGAAAAAATGACAATGAATATCGGGGTAAAACGCATTCAAGGAAGTAACTTCTGACGGAATGTCTTGTTTGATTCCATTGGCATAAAATGTGATAAAGAAGGTTAATTCGAATTATTAACAATAAAAATCTCATAAAAATGGCTAAAAAAGTAAGTATTACCCCATTACACGATCGCGTCATCGTTCGCCCTGCAGCAGCAGAAACCAAAACAGCAGGTGGCATCATCATCCCTGATACAGCAAAAGAAAAACCCCAACGAGGAGCAGTTGTTGCTGTGGGAAGCGGAAAAAAGGATGAACCAATGACAGTTAAAGCCGGTGATACCGTTTTGTATGGTAAATATTCAGGAACTGAAATTTCACTGGATGGAGAAGACTTATTGATCATGCGCGAAAGCGATATTTTGGCAATCGTTTAATTTGAATATTAGACAGAACCGAATCGAAACAAAAATTCCAATAAAAAACAAATAAAAAGAAACATATGTCAAAACAAATTCATTTCAACTTAGACGCCCGCAATAAAATGAAAAGAGGCGTGGATATCCTGGCTGATGCGGTTAAAGTAACCCTCGGTCCTAAAGGAAGAAATGTGGTCATTGAAAAAAAATTCGGCGCTCCACATGTAACCAAGGATGGTGTAACGGTAGCAAAGGAAATCGAATTGGAAGATGCTATCGAAAACATGGGCGCTCAAATGGCCAAAGAGGTAGCAAGCAAAACAGCTGATGCGGCAGGTGATGGTACGACTACTGCAACTGTTCTGGCCCAGTCAATTATTTCAGAAGGCTTGAAAAATGTGGCAGCTGGTGCGAATCCGATGGATTTGAAAAGAGGTATTGATAAGGCTGTCACCGTGGTGGTTGAAAATTTGCGTGCTCAATCTGAAAAAGTGGGTAACGACAACAAAAAAATTGAGCAAGTAGCTACTATTTCTGCCAACAACGATAATAATATCGGAAAACTGATTGCACAAGCGATGCAAAAAGTAGGCAAAGAAGGGGTTATCACCGTTGAAGAAGCAAAAGGTACTGAAACCACCGTTGATGTGGTTGAAGGTATGCAATTCGATCGTGGGTATTTATCGCCTTATTTTGTGACCAATAGCGAAAAAATGATCGCTGAAATGTCCAGCCCCATGATTTTGATTTATGATAAGAAAATCTCAACCATGAAGGATATTCTGCATATCCTCGAAAAGGTTGCACAAAGCGGTCGCCCATTGGTGATTATCTCCGAAGATTTGGAAGGTGAAGCATTGGCGACTTTGGTAGTGAATAAACTCCGCGGTACCATTAAAGTGGCTGCCGTAAAAGCGCCTGGATTTGGCGACCGTCGTAAAGAAATGTTGCAGGATCTGGCTATCCTTACCGGTGGTACAGTGATTAGCGAAGACATGGGTCATAAATTGGAGAATGCGGATTTGAGCTCCTTGGGACAATGCGAAAGCATCTCTATCGACAAGGACAATACAACGATTGTTGGTGGTAAAGGTAAAAAAGCTGATATCACTGCTCGTGTCAACCAAATTAAAGCCCAAATCGAAAGCACAACCAGCGATTACGATCGTGAAAAATTACAAGAGCGCTTGGCAAAATTAAGCGGTGGGGTAGCCGTACTCTATGTAGGGGCAGCTACAGAAGTGGAAATGAAAGAGAAAAAAGACCGTGTGGATGATGCTTTACATGCAACACGTGCCGCTGTTGAAGAAGGAATCGTTCCGGGTGGTGGCACAGCGTTCATTCGTGCAATTGATAGCTTAGCTAAGTTAAAGGGATTGAACGATGATGAAAATACAGGTATTGCTATCATTCGTCGCTCATTGGAAGAACCCGTTCGCCAGATTGTTGCTAACTGTGGTTTGGAAGGTAGTATCATCGTACAAAAAGTACGCGAAGGAAAAGGTGACTTTGGTTTCAACGCCCGCACGGAGGTTTATGAAAATCTCTACAAAGCAGGTGTGATTGACCCAACGAAAGTAAGTCGTGTGGCGCTGGAAAATGCTGCTTCGATTGCAGGTATGATGTTGACCACTGAATGCGTCATTGCCGATAAACCTGAACCTAAAGGTGCTGCTCCTGCTATGCCTCACGGTGGTGGAATGGGTATGGACTATTAATAGTTTGATGCAAATATGAAATAAAAAAACCGCCTTGAAGGGCGGTTTTTTTATTGGAGGTATTTTGCAGGAGAAATCGGATTAGTCCAATTTGAATTTCTGATGCATTTCCGGAATTTCAATTTCCGGAAATCCTTTTCGGTTTAATTTTTTACGAAAATCCAGTTGAACATCTTCTTCTCCATGCACTAAAAATAAAGTGCGGACTAATGATGGATTTTGGCAAGCTAAAAATTGGCATAAATCGTCGTAATCGCCATGCGCGCTCATACTTCGAATTGAGCCAATTTGTGCTTTTACCTGAAAATCTTGACGGAAAATGCGAACTTGCTGATCTCCGCGCATTAATCGGGCACCTAATGAATGAGGTTCACAATATCCGACCATTAAAATCGTATTCCGCGGGTCTTCAATGGCATTGGCAATATGGTGTTTGACCCTGCCCGCCTCTGCCATTCCACTCGCCGATATGATGACCATAGGCTCTTTACGGGCGTTCAGGTGTTTTGAATCTTCCGATTTGGTGATGTATTTCAATCCTTTAAAATCGAAAGGATCCTTATCTTTTTTCATTAATTGCTGAACATGTTTATTAAACAGTTCAGGAAAATTTTTCACGGTTAAGGTTGTTTGTGTAGATAAGGGACTGTCTACGTAGTAATTCAAATCGGGTAGCCGATTCTCCGTTTCCAGTTTATTGATGGCATATAAGATTTCCTTTGTTCTTCCGAGACTAAATTCCGTAATAATTAATTTCCCTTTATTTTGAATACACGTTTCTTCAATATAACCTAAAATATCATCTTCGGTATGATGGAGATTGTCGTGCAGGGAATTACCATAAGTACTTTCCAGAATGATATAATCTGATTGGCTAAATTCTTCAGGCGATTTTAAAATCACATCCCGGTATCGGCCCACATCTCCCGAAAAGGTGATTTGACGGCTCTCGCCATTTTCCAGAATCCGGATATGCATAGCGGCACTGCCTAAAATATGTCCTGTATCGGTAAATTGAAAAGTAATTTCCTCATCAATTTTCGTCCATTCCCGATAGGGAACTTCCTTGAATAGCGGAAAAACATTCATGGCATCCGCAATTGTGTAGAGCGGTTTGATGTACGACAAACCCTGGGCTGCTCTCCTTTTATTCACAAAAGCCACATCCGCTTCCTGAATGAATGCTGAATCCTGCAATAATATTTTAGCGAGTTCTGCAGTGGCTTTGGTGCAATAGATAGGTCCTTTATAACCTTCTTTCACCAATTTAGGCAGTAACCCGCTGTGGTCGATATGTGCATGAGACAAAATCATATAGGTGATTTCTGCCGGATCAAAACCAAAATGCGTGTTATGCGCAAGGGTTTGATCCCCCATGCCCTGAAAGAGGCCGCAATCCATGAGGATTTTTCTGCCGTTTTTTAAGTGTATAATATGTTTGGAACCGGTAACCGTGCGGGCGGCTCCATGAAAAGAAATATTCATTGATCATTTAGTTTGAAGGGTGAAATACAAGGAATTACCATGAAATTTAACGAATTGTAGTATATTAGCGTCTAATATTTGTAAATATAGCTAGAAAAGAGTAACAAGGTTCAATGAAAGAAATAAGTACTTCCTGGATTTTGTTCGTTTAAAGTTTCGATGATATGAAGAATAAATTACTCGTCCTGATGATCGCCATCCTTGCAATGATTCATACATCTTGCGAGAAATACAACCAGATTGATAATTCCACCACGGTAAAAACCCCTTTTGTGCTCTATGTGGGAGGATATCAGGGTACCCTGCATAAAATGAATGATCTAGTTTATTTTACGAATCTATTTCCAACGGACAATTCTACCGTTCGCCAAATATTGGTGGCCGACACGATGTTGCTGTATATCAAAGAAAATTTTTATCATTCGAAAAATGATGGCAAGGCTTTTCAAATGAGTAATTTGGGTCCTGATTATGTAATCCGCCATTTAGATCAGTTCTACAAATATTACTTACCGAATACCGCCGTTTATCATCCGGATTCTAATATTATTTATCTATGCTGTGATAGTCGTGGTGATGGATTAACGAATTTAACCCGTCAAACCGGTTTGGGTAATTTGGTTTTAAAATATAGTACGGATAATGGTCAGACTTTTGTGAATGAAACCCGTTGGCAGGCTCCCGATCCGCAAATTGGAGCCACCTCAGTTACCCGACTCGAGAACGGACATTTGTTTATTATTCGCGATAGTGCCAATTTATATCGAAAATTACCCGGTCAAAGTTGGGCAAAAATTCCTCAAGGCGTGACGGGGACACCAGCGAAACCTTTACCTACCGACACAACAATCTGGTATATCACACATCGCCTTAATACTTTGTTGGCTATTGATTACACGGGTCAGGCAGGTGTTTGGTATAGTTTGGATGAAGGATTAACCTGGGATAAAGCCGTTGGATTGCCGAAAAAGGAAATTCTTTTTGGTAAACAACCTTTTGGACCGGGTGCAGAATTCTTCGTTGGCTTAGACAGCGCAGGCCTTTTTCGATTAGATGGCAACGCAGTTGTTTCAGTCAGTGCAGGTATTCCATGGTATGCCAAAGTGAGTTATATGGAAGGAAAACGAGTGGTTTACCGAACCGATGAAAGCCGCTACTATTTATTCTGTGCAACCGATCAGGGATTATTCATCAGCGAAAATTATGGCTCCGACTGGAAGTTATTCCGAAATGGTAATTACTCCACCCTCCAATAAAATCAAGCGCGCTCAATTTTTCTTCTATGGCGTTTTGAGTGTATTCGCACTCTTTGTGCACTGCTCCTTACAGGCAAATGATACGCTTAAATTAATCAGAAGAATCACCATCAAAGGACGAATCTTTACAACCGATCCAACAGGGAATGTGTACATCGTTCGAGATTTTAATGAACTAATCAAATTAAATACCTCCGGTGATAGTATTGGACAATTCAATGAAGTACGCAAAGGAAGAATCACCCAGATTGATGCAAGCAATCCTTTGAGGGTTTTATTGTATAATGCTGAATATAGTCAGATTGTCGTCCTCGATAATTTGTTGAGTCTGAAGAATCAAATTCGTTTATCGGATTTAGGCGTTTTTAATGCACCGGTGATTGCCAATTCAGCCGATGCAAACATTTGGGTATGGGATCCAACCACAGCTATGTTATTGAAAATTGATGAAAAGCCACGTATTCAGGCTTCTACTCCCTTGCGAATGATGTTGGAGTTTTCTCCGGCACCCACTTATATGGTTGAACAAGACCGTAATTTATTCATGGTTGACTCCACTGAAGGTATACTACGCTTTGACCAGTTTGGGTTCTTTAAAACTCGTTATCCATATCCCTGCAAAGAAGTGCAATTCATGAATCATCAACTGATTTATTTTAAAGATGGGCGATTAAATGTATATAACACCCGATCATTTACCGAGAAAACATTATCCATACCTTCACCGGAGACTTGTTTAAAAGTAAGGGTTGAACGCGAGAGATTATATATCCTGCGTGCCGATTGTCTGGAAATTTATTCATTGGAAGTATCGTCCAGATAAATGCAGGCACTTAAGTTTTATGAATCAACGTATTTTTAGAATGCCACATCCACATCTCTTTTCGGAACAATAAGAATAATTTAGTATTTATTTTATCCTGTCAATGACCGAACCTGATTCTGCAATAGTATTTTTGCGATATTCAACAGCCAGTGCCTCAGCCATCTTTTTTTTCAAATTTTGCTTCTCTAAAAATTACTGCTTGGCCATCAGGAGGTAGAAAACGCTTGGTTATTCAACATCTTTTTTTCCTAATCGGTTTTTTAATTTGGATGCCTTTTCAATCATGGTCTCAAAATGACAAAGGGGTTCATCACGTCAAAATCCGTACTCTCCGGTTTAGTGGGAACAAAATTACTAAAGGGCTCATCATACTCCGCGAACTAACAATACAGGAAGGCGATAGTTTGCCCGTAGAATTTGTAGAGTCTGTGCTTGATTTTAATAAACGTCGTATTTTAAATCTTCAATTATTTTCTAAAGTAGAATACTGCATCAACTATTGGGATGACGACTTCATCGACATTGAATATTATCTCACAGAAATTTTGTATTGGTTACCATCTCCAATCTTTCAACTAGCCGATCGGAATTTCAATGTTTGGTGGGTGGAAGAAAATCGTCGCCTCGATCGCACCAATATTGGTTTGGATTTAGTCCGGATTAATTTTAGAGGACGCAACGAAAAAATTGGTACCACCATTCAATTGGGGTACAATAAGTACTTTGATTTGGAATATGTGATTCCTTATATCGATAAAAAGCTACGACATGGTTTGGATTTTTCTGTTAGTTATGCTACAGGACGAGAAATTAATTTTTTGACGGACTCGAATAAACTCCGATTTTATAGCAGCGAAAAGTATCCTTATGAAATTTTAAAGGCAAAAATCGGAACCACTTACCGCAAAGGATATGCTTCCATTCATGAGTTACATCTGAGTTACAACCGCTACGTAATCAGCGATGAATTACACACCTTGAATCCTGATTTCCTGGCTAATCAACAACGAAAAATGAAATACCTGGAGTTGTATTATAAGTATTTGTACAATAATACCGATACACGGGTATATCCTACCAGCGGATTGGAATTAAAATTAAGTGCCGTTAAAAGAGGACTTCTTTTTGATCGGGATGTTAATCAATTTTTCGTGTATACCGAAGGCGCATACTATAAAAAACTAATCCGGAACATTTCTTCTTCATTGGTTTTTCGGGGGAGATTTTCTTTTAATCACCGACAACCTTATATCCTCGATCGGGCTTTGGGTTTTCGAAATGAGTACGTTCGAGGTTACGAATATTTTGTAATTGATGGAAGCCATTATGCCGTATTAAGAGGAAATCTGCGTTATAAAATTTTTGATCAGGTCATCAGTCAGCGATTATTACCCATTATGCGATTTATTCCCTTCAGGGTATATGCAAAAATTTTTGATGATATTGGATATGTGTACAAAGTGGAAACTGGCAATAGTTTTTTAAATAATCGATTACTCAATGGATATGGTGTCGGATTGGATATCATCATTTCATACTATGCCAAATTCCGGCTTGAGTACAGTTTGAATCATTTAGGACAAAAAGGGTTATTTTTACACGGTACCAAAGAATAAGGGATGCAAATTGCTGTTTATAATCGTGTATTTGAAAACTCTGACGTGCCTTATTTTGTTCAGCTTTTTGAAAGTTTGAGAGAAGCTAAGATTCAAATGGTTGTTTACGAACCTTTGCTGATTCGATTAAAACAGTTGATGCCGATGCAGGATGTTCAGGATGTGTTTTCGGAATCAAAACCGCTGAATAGCCGAACGAAATATATGATTAGTCTGGGAGGCGACGGTACCATGCTGGATACGGTTAAATTTACAGCCCGTGCGAATATTCCTGTTCTTGGGATTAATTTGGGAAGGCTTGGATTTTTAGCATCCACTTCCAAAGAAGAAATCAATATGGCGGTTCAGGCCTTGAGTAAAGCCACATTTCATTTGGATACGCGTACTCTCATTCACCTTGATGCCAGTATACCTATTTTTCAGGGTGCACCATTCGCACTCAATGAATTTTCGCTGCACCGAAAAGACTCTTCTTCATTAATCAAAATACATACTTATTTGAACGGGGAGTTTTTATGCACTTATTGGGCCGATGGAATAATTGTTTCCACGCCAACAGGTTCAACCGGTTATTCCCTCAGTTGTGGCGGTCCCATCATTTTTCCGCAGGCCAATAGTTTTGTAATCACTCCGGTTGCACCTCATAATCTCAACGTTAGACCCATCATCATTTCAGATGCTTCGGTCGTTTCTTTTGAGGTTGAAGGTCGGGCTGAACATTTTTTATGTACATTGGATGCGCGCTCGGAGTCGATCGATAGTAGCGTTTCTTTGGCCGTGCGAAAAGAAGATTTTACCATTCAACTCATACGATTAGAAGGTCAACATTTTTTACAGACCTTACAAACCAAATTATATTGGGGTGCGGATCGCCGAAATTGATTCAGATTGAATTTCAAATGATTTTTAAACCGAGCATATACGGTAGCAAAGCACGTAGCTACCGTAAAAAAGCCAGTAAAGGATTTGTCCGGTAACTCCGAATTATGCCAATGTGAATGGGTAGATAGACCAATTCATATCTTGTCTTCGGGACGAGAGCAAATACCGATATGATAGCTGTTTAGATCAAGAACAGTTGGTCTATTACAGATATCACTTCGGTATTAGAAAATCATACTGAGGCTAAAGTGCCGAAGTATTTTATTTTTCATTCGAGGCTGCTGTTGAATGTGACAGTATTTGATATCAGTACATTCAGGGATGAATTTCGCTTTTTTAAATGCACGGCAATTTGTCAAATCACTTCAATAAGCTTGCGCTTCATTTCTTTATTTTCACTGCTCACTGGCATCTTCAACTTCGGCGTCATCGTCCACGGACTTTACCTTAGTTCTATCCCATGAACGCTTCCTTAAATTTGATGGGCCAGTGAGATAACCGCCAGCCCTTAAATAGCGTTAATGGTAATCGAGTAACTTTCCATCACTTGATTGCACAATACTTTTCGACATGCTTCATCAGCAAGGTTATGTGCCTGCTTTTCGTCACTTGCCTCAATCTGAAATGCAATATGTTTACCAATTCGAACCTGATCAATCGCCGAAATTCCCAAACGGTGCAAACTTTCGTTAACGGCTTTACCCTGCGGGTCTAGTAATTCTTTTAATGGCATGATGGTGATTTGAGCTGTATAATTCATGCTTCTTGATATTTATGGGCAAATGATAAAATGATATATAATAAAAATGAAAATGGAACGACCAGAATTTTCAAAAAAGGAAGTGCAATTAAACTGAGTGCTAACCAGGCCAATTGGGGCCAATTTTTAGCCAATGAAAATCCTTTGAATTTGAGCGTGAATAAATGCATCCGACTGACCATCAACCAACAAAGTACAGTGATAATGAGGTATAAAAGCCATGGATTTTGCATGCGTAAGCCCAAGTTCAACGGATTGTAAAAATTAATCAATGGAAAGGATGCAACCAGCAGTCCAATTGCCGGTGTAGGCACTCCTGTAAAGTATCCTGTAGTAGTCTGGGCATTATTAAAACGAGCTAAACGTAAAGCACTAAAACAAGCCAATATAAAAGCAGGTGCAACATATATCATGGAGATGTCCATAGCGTCTGGTTTTTGCATCCAAGCGGCCCACAACATTTTCATCAGGATCATGGAAGGGGCAACCCCAAATGATACTAAATCAGCGAGTGAATCTAGATCTTTTCCAATGTCAGAAGTGACTCCCAGCCATCTGGCCACCATGCCATCAAACAAATCACAAAAGGCAGCAGCCAAAATAAACAAAGAGCCATAGTAGGCTTGAGTTGTTCCACTGACCCAATATGATTCACCATTCACTTCACTTAAGAAAGGTTGGGAATGCAGGATAAACGCGATTGCAACACAACCAAAAAATAAATTTCCAAGCGTTAAAATATTAGGAAGGTGTCTCATCTGAGTAGCGCAAAGATAGCAGATTTGATGCCATAATTCACAATACAATGACAAATTTATCCTAATGAAAAATTGCATCTTTGTATCTGCTAGTCTGAAATTAACCACTTAGTCATTTAAACTATTTTCCCTATGCGCAAGTTTGGTCTGCTGCTATTTCTCTTAGCATCATTTATTCTTCTCAAAGGTCAAAACATGAACCAGCAATTTTATACCCAAAAATGGGAAACTGCGGAGGGCTTGCTGTCTAAGGGGCTCAATGCCAGTGCGGCCAAGGAAATTCGTCTGATTCTGAATCAGGCAAGAACCGAACAGAACACTGACCAGTATATCAAGTCCATTTGTATGTATTTGAAGTCTACTGAAAGTCTTTCTGAATCTGCAGATTCGGCAATTATTCCGTTTTTTCATGAGGAATTGAAATCCAGCCAGTTTCCGGCCAAACAATTGTTATATTCTATGTTGGGAACTTTATATCAGAATTATTATGAACAAAAACGATGGGAAATATTAGAACGCACGAGTGTTCAGACATCCTCAAAATCAAAGAAAATAATCCCGGATGGAACTGAAGACCTAGAGACCTGGACTGCGGATCAATTTTTTCAGGCATCTTATTCTTGTTTCCATGCATCCTTAACCGAGGAACAAGCATCAAAAAGTTATCCGCTCGAAAAAGTGAAAGGCGTTTTACTGCCCGGAGAAAATACCGCCAAACTTTGGCCAACACTCTATGATTATCTCGCACATCGGGCTTTAGATTTTTTTGCCAATGATGAAATTGAATTGACCAAACCAGCTTATGCTTTCGAGCTCAAGGATTCTACTTGGTATGCTCCTGCATTCGATTTTATTCAGGCCGGATTAAATGCAAAGGATAGCTTGCAATATAAGTTGCAGGTGATCAAACTTTATCAAAAACTCCTTCAGTTTCATTTGGATGATACGGACCCTTCAGCGCTCATAGATGCAGATTTGGCACGCATCAAATACGTACATCAACATGCAGTGGGTATCAATAAAAATGAATGCTATATCCGCTCCCTATTGAATGTGCTCGAAAAATATCCCAATCATCCGGGAGCCGCATATGCTTCTTATTTATATGCTGAATATCTTTTTCAAGGTACAAGTACGCAAGGGCGCAGAGTCCATACGAATTCAGAGAGCCCCACCGCACACACAAAAAAAAGAGCCGCTGCAAAAGATGTATGTGATGAAATTTTAACGAAGTTCCCAAGAACGGAGGCTGCTATGTACGCTGAGCAATTGTTACAACAAATAATGGCAAAACAGATTGAGCTCATTACAGAGGAAGTACTGCTCCCCAACAAGCCGGCATTGGCACGTTTATCTTATCAAAATGTCAGTCAGGTTTATTGTAAAATCATTCCGATGACGTTGACTGAACTCAAGGATTTGAATCAAGACTACCTGAACAATAGTAAAAAGATTTTGACCGGAAAAGCTATTCAATCCTGGTCGATCAACTTACCACGAAGTAATGATTTTGAAACGCATTCCACAGAAATCAAAATTGAATCTCTTCCTTTAGGTTGTTATGCATTATTTATTTCGGATGATCCTGATTTTGAAAACGAAAAGATTGTATCGATTAATCTGTTACAGGTCACGGATTTAACCTTTATCGCCGTGAATGAAAGTAAACAGCAGCGAGGAATTTGGGTGCTTAATCGTTCAAGTGGGGAACCTCTCTCAGGTGTAACGGTCCGTTTGTATAAACAAGAGTATAATTACAAAACGTATAAAAATATCCTGGTTGAAGTTGCAAAATTATTGAGTGATGACAAGGGTTTTGTTTCGCTGAAAAATTTTCAGGACAATTCTTCTTTAATACCGGAATTAAGCAAAGGTGATGATCAGTTTTATACCCCTCAACAAATTTATTTGAATCATCAAGTCGACCCTCAACAAAATATGGTACGAACTTTTCTGTTTACAGATCGCAGTATTTATAGGCCCGGACAAACCATTTACTTTAAAGGGATCATGGTTCAAAGCACAGGTGTGGATCCTTTAAGACATGAGTTACTCAAACAACGAAAGGCCACTATTTCTCTGATGGATGTCAACCATCAAGTGGTTGAAACCCTCGAGGTAAGCACGAATGAATTTGGCTCATTCACTGGATCATTTCAGGCTCCTCAAGGTCTGCTTACAGGAACATTTCATTTGTCGGCAGAAGGCGGACAAGCCTATTTTAATATTGAGGAATACAAACGCCCTAAGTTTGACGTGACATTTGACACGATTCGTTCAGCATATCGACTGAATGATCAAATCAGAATGAAAGGCTTGGCCAAAGCATTTGCCGGAAATGCCATTGATGGAGCCAGGGTCAAATTCAGGGTTCTCCGTCAGGCCAGGTTTCCATACTATTGGTGCTTCTATAGATGGGGACAACCTTCGAGCCCTTCCATGCAAATTGCACAAGGGCAATTAGTCACAGGCGCAGACGGAAGTTTCGAAATAGCGTTTGATGCTATTCCGGATTTAGCTGTGTCGCCTGAATCAAATCCCGTGTTTGACTATCAGATTATTGCTGAAGTAACCGATTTGAATGGTGAAACCCGCAGTGGAAAAACGAATGTGTCCATAGCCTATCAACGTTTATTGCTTGAAATAGTTTCTGAAGAATCGAGATCAATCAATGATTTTAATGCTGTAGAAATTAAAAGCACAAACTTAGCAGGTGTGTTTAATGAAACAGAGGTGAAATTGAGTTTAAAAAAAATAAAAGCGCCTGATCGCGTGTTGAGAAAGCGTCTGTGGGAAAAGGTAGAATTTAATATGATTTCCGAAGAGGATTTCCGAAAAGATTTTCCTACCGATGAATACAATGGAGAGTCTGATAAAATGAATTGGAAGGAAGAAAAAACCATTTGGACGAAAACCTTCCAAACTACTTCCAATGGTGTGGTGATTTTGCAAAAACCTGGTTCGGGTGAAGGTTGGTATGTGCTTGAAGCCAAAGCCAAGGATTCTGATGGGCAAGTAGTCATCGACAAAAAATACATCCGTTTATTCGGGAAGGGTGCTGTTTCTGCAATGCGCCATGAGGCTTTGGTGACCTCGCCACAAAACATTAAGACTCAACCCGGTAATAAAGTGAACTTGGGTTTTGCATCTGCTTTTGATAAAGTATTTGTTTTGTATCAATTAGAACGAAAGGGTGTTTCAAAAACACAATGTGAAGTGCTGGAGTCAAAACGCACACTGCAATATTTGATGGATGAAGCGGATCGGGGTGGTTTATTCTGGTCGGGTGTATTTGTCAAGGATAATCGTTTTTACTCTTTCGATCATCAGGTTCAGGTACCATTTAGTCAGAAGGAACTTCAATTAAAAATGCTTAGTTTTCGCGATAAAATTTTACCGGGCAGTGAACAGGAATGGCGTATAGAAATCAAAGGAAGCCAATCGGAAAAAGTAGCTTCCGAAATGTTGACCTCGATGTATGATGCCAGTTTGGATGCGTTTAAATCACATATATGGACTCCGATGCCTCTTTATACGGATCGATATCGTCGTTATAGGTTGCAGCATCCGTTGGGTTTTGGCAGCGCAACCGGAATGCCGATTAGTCGTTACCCATATTTAACTGCTCAACAAATACCGAAAATTTATCCATCACAAAACTGGTGGGGACTGGATGAAAGAAATTACCGAAGAGATTATGTCATGATGGAAATGTCTGATGCAGCTAACCGCGTGCTGACCAAATCCGCAGCAGCACCGGCGGGTGCAAGGATGATGTCGGAGAAAGATGATATGAATACCGATTTATCTGTGGATTCTATTGCTCAAGCACCCAAAGTAAATGACTCAAGAGATGCTTCATCTGCTGTGCCGCTCAGGAGTGATTTTAAAGAAACTGCATTTTTCTTTCCACAATTACGAACGGATAAAGAGGGAACCATTCAATTTGCCTTTCAGGCACCTGAAGCACTCACCAAATGGAAGCTCATGGCTTTTGCACACACAGAAGACCTGGCGCAGGGAGTGCTCACCGAAAGTAGTCGAACGAGTAAAGAGGTGATGATTGTTCCCAATACTCCGCGCTTCATGCGAGAAGGAGATAACATGGAATACCGTGCTAAGCTGAGTAATTTAAGCTCGGAGGATATGCTAGCCGAAGTACGTTTAAAATTGATGCATCCGAATTCCCAGAAAAGTGTAGATGGGATGTTTAAGAATAAACAGGTTGTAAAATTGGTTCAATTGAAAGCCGGAGAAAGTCAGGCCGTTCATTGGGATATCGAAATTCCAAAAGGCTTTGTCATGCCGGTGATTATTCAAACCTGGGTGACTGCAAAAAGTAAAGATGGTTCTGTTGAATGGATGGACGGTGAACAAAATTTGGTCCCCGTACTGACCAATGATATGTTGGTCACCGAAACGTGGCCACTGAATGTGAAGTACAATTCTGAAAAGAATTTTAAGTTGGAGAAGTTAATCAACTCGGGTTCATCCTCAACATTACGCCATTACAATTTAAGTGTAGAGTTTACCGCTAATCCGGCCTGGTACGCAATTCAATCATTACCTTATCTGACTGATTACCCCTATGAGTGCGCAGAGCAGCGGTTTAATCGATATTACAGCGATGTGTTGGCCACCCATTTTGCGAAATCAAATCCGAAAATTCGTGATGTGTGTAATACCTGGATGGAAAAAGATAACAGTGC
>DAIRSC010000003.1:0-25503 GCA_036804585.1 Chitinophagaceae bacterium | reverse complement strand
ATGTGGAAACGGGTAGTTAACTGATATATTTATTTATGGTGTATGATGAGATAAAAAAACATAAGCCACCTTATAATTCAGCCCGTAAAAAAGATCAGTTTACCCATAGTATTGATTATCATTCTGACCGGGGTGTATATGCGTTACGTATTGTGCCTTATGAGGAATCAGCATGGAGCCTCGCTGCCTTTACCTCCTATGCTGCTGCCCGCGAAAAACTGGAGCAATGGATAGATGAATTTGAGCTCTGCCTTCAATACTGCGGTTTAACCGTGCAAGACTCACAGTGTTTTCATCATCAGATTAAAAAATGCAGAGGTGTTTGCTGCGGTGATGAAAACGCGGAGGATTATAACAAGCGGGTTGAAAAATTGCGTGCGATACATGGTTATGCCCATAAGCATTTTGTACTCTTCGACCGGGGGCGGAATCCGGAGGAATGGGCTTTTGTATATATTCGTGAGGGGCATTATTTTGGATATGGTTATGCCGATTTAAGTCAATCATTTCAACATGAAGCGGATATACAATCTGCCTTGATATCCAAAAAGTATTATCCGGATGCAGATGTATTAATCAGAGGATGGCTGCGTCAGCACAAACACCCCAAGATGCTGATATTGCCGGAGGCGACTCAGACCTTCTTTCCGGAATAGTGCGCGATAAAACGAAATGGGAGGTCCAATGACGGGTTAGAATTTCAGCAAGGATTTTTGACTATTTCAATTTAAGCGTTTACAAACACTTATCTGATCAAGTAAATGATTAAAATTCAGCTAGGTGATTGAAGTACATCCATATTTGCAGCGTTAAACGGCATGACGTCTGCCAGGAAACGATTAAAACGAATATTATGAATGCAATTAAAAACAAAGTACAATTGATTGGCAATTTGGGTGCCAGTCCGGAAGTGAAAGCTTTAACAAGTGGAAGAAAGGTGGCGAATTGGAAAATGGCTACTAATGAAATCTATGTGAATTCATCGGGAGAAAAGGTGAATGAAACACAGTGGCATCATGTGGTGGCCTGGGGTAAACTGGCTGAATTGGCGGAGAAATACCTGAATAAAGGGAGTGAGGTAGCCATTGAAGGCAAGTTAACTTATCGGGAGTATATCGATGCTTCAGGAGCCAAACGCTATATTACAGAAGTGGTCGCGAACGAGATGCTTTTAATGGATAAAAAGCCGTCCTGAGCAAGGTTCAAATGGTCAAATCATACATTGCTTGACTTTGATTTATATGCGTGAAAGGATGGAACATACGATTTTGCTGAGAAGATGTACAGTCGGATTTAGCAGCAATGATAATTCAATTTGTGCTCCTTCTAACATATTATTTGTTTCCCGAAGATCCATTCACCAGCATTTGAATCCCTTGCTTTTCATTGCATGGAACTTGTAACCACAGATATCACGGGAAGTTGCCGGGGAATGTCACTGAATCCTTCGTGAGATGATACACACTTGGTGATGAAGGAAAGGTGAAAATAGAAGTGTGTAGCAAATAGACATTTCTCCGGCAGCTTCCATTTTTGATGACAAAGAGCAAATCAAATTTGTTGATATTTGCCTGAAACATTTTGAGAACGGCACATCAAATTCAAGGGGCGTATATTTGTCCATAGTTCCGGCAAAAAGAAACATACATTCGTTATTCAACACATGGATCAGGAAAATCAGATATTTCAACTGGCATATCAGTATGTCAATGAAACAGAAAGCAGCCTATATCTTACCGGAAAGGCGGGTAACGGAAAAACCACTTTTTTGCGTCATGTAAAGTCGAATTGCACAAAGAATTTAGTCGTGGTAGCACCAACAGGTGTAGCCGCCATAAATGCGGGAGGCATGACGATACATTCATTTTTTCAAATTCCTTTTGGGACCTTTTTGCCTGATAGCAGTGACTATCAGCATTTTGGAGAAAACGTCATCAATAAACAAACCTTGTTTTCGAAAATAAAATTGAATTCGACCAAGAAAAAGATCATTCAGGAATTAGAATTACTGATTATTGATGAAGTGAGTATGTTGAGGAGTGATTTAATGGATGCGATTGATACCGTTTTAAAATTTGTACGCAAATCCCATTTGCCTTTTGGTGGAGTTCAGGTGCTCATGATTGGGGACCTGTTTCAACTCCCGCCTGTAGTGAAGGATCTCGAGAAAAAAATGCTGGAAACTTATTACAGAAGTCCCTTTTTCTTTGACGCTCATGTGCTGCAATCGATGCCTGTCCTTTATTTGGAATTAAATAAAATTTACCGACAAAGCGAGCAGACTTTTATTGATTTATTGAATGAAGTCAGACATGGCCGCTTGAATCAAAATCACTTTAGCTTACTTAATGCAAGATATTTTCCGGGCAAGGAAAAAACCCATGAACAAGCCATTACACTGACCACGCACAATTATAAAGCCCAGCAAATTAACGAAACGGAGTTGAACCAGTTGAATGCACCGTTAAGAACCTATATCGGGGAGATTAAAGGCGATTTTAATGAAAAACAGTTACCGGTTGATTTGGAACTACATCTTAAAGAAGGGGCTAAAGTGATGTTTATCAAAAATGATACCTCACATGAAAAAAGGTATTATAATGGTAAGCTGGCAATCATCGAAAAATTATTGGATGACGAAGTATGGGTGCGTGATCTGCAGTCGGGAGAATCCATGCAAGTAGATCGGGAAACCTGGGACCAGATTTCGTATCAACTGAGTAAAACGAGCGGACAAATTGAAGAGAAGGTCATCGGCCAATATATTCAATATCCTCTCCGCTTGGCCTGGGCCATTACGATTCATAAAAGCCAGGGATTAACTTTTGAACAAGCCATTATTGATGCCGGTGCATCCTTTGCTGCAGGGCAGGTTTATGTGGCACTCAGCAGGTGTACTTCATTGGATGGGATCATTCTTCGTTCAACCGTTAGCGCTTCGGCATTGCAGGTGGATCCTCGAATCGAGGGATTGGGAAAAAGATGGTATTATAATATTGAAGAACTCAAAACCCGACTTACTCAGGATAGAAAAGGGTATCAATTAAACCGGATTCGCAAACTATTTGACTTAAGTGGATTGTATCAGGGTGCTCGGCAAATTGAAGAAATGTGTCATCAAAGCAAGACCTTACCTAAATTAACCGAGGCCCGTCAAATGGGTGAAGATTTGTTCCATGAGGCGACCACCCTGAAAAAAGTGGCTGAAAAATTTACCGAGGAACTGAATTATTTATTGGATAAAGCGGTTCACAGCGAAGACATTGAATTTATTTACCCACGCATCGGAAAAGCGATTCATTATTTTATCAATAAAATTTTTCAGGATATGGTATTGCCTTTACGCAATTATATGCAACAACTTGAAAGTACCGTTAAAATAAAAAAATATGTCACGGTTTTTCAGGAGCAGGAACTGGTCTGGAGTAAAAGAATAGATTTGATGCAAACAGCAAGTTATGCCGGAAAACCATTTCTAAGTGTTGATATTTTATTAGATACTCGCCCACTTCAGCCATTAAATATTCCTTCGAAAAAATTAGCCAAGGGGGAGAGTGCCAAACAGAGTCTGGCCTACTTTTTGGCAGGCAAATCGATTGCCGAAATTGCAACCTTACGCAACCTTGCAATGGGTACAATAGAAGGCCATTTGGCAGAATTTATTTTACAAGGCGAATTGGATATCGACAAAATACTTCAGGTAAAGGAAGTGGAAGAGATTAAAGAAGCTTATGCCCGGGCCGAAAAAAATTCAACCACTGAAATGAAACAACTCTTAAACGACAAGTACACCCATGGACAAATTAAATGTGCGGTCAATCATCTTATTCGGAGTAAAGAAGTGGAACTCAAATGATCTCGTGTAAAATGTGTATTCAGGAGACCCTATTTGGGGGCTGCTGGTTATCTCACTGGCGCTTCAAATTCAAGGAAGCATTCATGGGATAGAACTTTTGTATAGCCCGTGAACGATGATGCCAAAGTTGAAGATGCCGGTGAGCAGTGAAAATCAAGAAATAAACTGCATGCTGATTGAAGAGATATAAAAAATACCGAGCATTTAAATGAGCACAATTCACACCAAAATACAATGATATCCTATGCTTTCACGTTAAACAGCAGCTCCTACTTACTGTGTTATCAAATATACTTCAGTTACTTTTGCTTCTGCGTTTGAATTTGTCGTGCTATCGTTTAACGATAGTTTTAATGACTGTTTCAAATTCATTTCTAGCTGTTGAAAAAATAACGTTTCGCTCGTCTGAAATCTCCTACAACACAATTATTGTGATTGACGGCCAATAGAAATCCTGCGGTAGATAAGCGGATCTCTTGTTTGTCATTGTAATACAATTCCGCATCATATATAGTACTTGAACGACACCTGGCTCAAGGGTATTTCCTTTTGAATTGGTTGTATCTCGGAAATCCGAAAGGGAAAGGATTGAAGGTTTTGGGTGATTTGTGTCCAATTGTCTTCGTTGAGTAAGGGGCCCCTATTCGGGAGACGTCATAGGCACAATTTAGCAATCATGCCATTGAGTTCAAGAGTGCTTTCGATATGTGGCTTCAGAAGTGGGAACGAAAAAATAAGCTCCTTTGGGCGGAATTTCATCGCCAGAGCATCCTTTGTAAAGGCTAAAAATCGGATTGTATCCACATTTTTTGCATAATCCGCCGTTATTTTATTAAATTTGTTACCCAGTATTGCTTTATGAGAAGAATTTCACTGATATTGAGTACCACGATGGCCTTTTTGATGCTGGCTATCGGAATTGTATTCAACGCTTGTACCAAGGACCCCTGTAAAGATTTGATTTGTAAAAACAATGGTATTTGCAGAGATGGTCGTTGCCGCTGCGCATTGGGTTATGAAGGCCCTTATTGCGAAACCAAAATGTATGAAAAATACATTGGTGCCTGGGATGGTACTTATCGCTGCGATGGCTTGTTACCCGAAGCAACAACCGTTATTATTGCTCCTGAAGCACAGGCGAATCGCATCAGTATTTACAACATTTTTGCCCAGAATAAAGCCTTGTTGGCAACCGTTGATGTTGATAAAGTTGAAATCGAATCACAAACCATCGACAATATTACTTATCGTGGACATGGTTATATAGACAACAAATACCTGACTATTTACATTGAGGAAAAAGACAATAGCAATGGGAATTTGTTTGCTTGCGTGTATAACGCCACTAAATTTATAAATCCATAAGCTGAACTAAGTGTATGCATAAAAAAGTAATCATTTATACCGTTTTAATGGTGTTAGGCGTTTTCGGATGCAGCGTATGGATGAGTTCGTGCCAGCCCGACGCCTGCAAGACCCGTGCTGTTGAATGTAAAAATGGAGGTACCTGTAAAGATGGTGATTGTATTTGCGCATCCGGTTATGAAGGTGACAGCTGTCAGTTTATGGTTAATATGAAATTCGCCTCTCATTACGCTTGTATCAAAACCATGTTAATCAATGGAACCCAGGTGAATGACAATGATGATACCTTAATCGTAAAGTACGCCACAAACAATAAGTTCAGTATCCTCATGTATTCGGTAAGAGACACTTCTTATGAGCGTCTTACTGCTACCGTAAATGGCAATTATATCACCATTCCGGAGCAAACCATCGAATTCATTGGTTATGACCGTACTTATAACGGAAGTGGCAGCTTGAATAATGGAATCCTCACTTTGACCATTTACAGCAATACAGCTCCGAATTATTCGGCCAAAACCACTTATGTGGGATATAAGTTTAATCCGCTATAGTCACGGTATAGAATCGGTCTGCTGTTTCATGGAACACATTTCCGCCTGATTGTTGGCTGGAATGAACAGCAGTGGATGGTCTTCGGAATATTTGAACAGTATTTGTGCGATTCAAGCAATTTTATCTCAGTATAAACATGAAAGCAACCGGAAGTTTATTGGTTTTGGTACTTTTTGCGCATTTCACAGGACTCAAAGCGCAGAATAGCCGGAAAACTATTCTCGGAAAAATAGGTTGGTATAACTATTTCGGAACCTTTCAATTATCCGATAAATGGGGCATTCACACAGAATACCAATGGCGACGTGAAGCGTTTATTACCGATTGGCAGCAAAGTTTACTCCGGGTTGGGTTGAATTATCAGCCGGTATCCCAAGTGCTGTTCAGAATAGGTTATGCTTGGATAGAAACTTTTGACTATGGTGAGATTCCCTTAAATGTTTACGGAAAAAATTTTACTGAACATCGCCTTTTTGAGGCCATGCGATTGACCCATCGAATAAGTGGGATAGACTTCTTACACCGTATGATGTTGGAGCAGCGTTTTGTAGGAAAATATGAGACCGCTTTTTCTGAACGGGAAGAATCTTTTCCGGTTCTTCATCGAATGCGTTACATGTTTCGGGCTCAAATGGCGTTAAAAGGAAAGGTCGTACAGGACCGCACGCCCTATGCGGCATTTTATGATGAGATTTTCATGGGGTTCGGCAAAAATGTTCAAGCCAATATTTTTGACCAGAATCGAATCAGTTTTATGTTGGGATATCGTTTTAACCCACTTTTTCGAATGGAAGCCGGTTATTTGAATCAAATTATGCAATTTGGACGTATCATCAACGGACAAAACATCTTTCAATACAACCACGGATTCATCATCAATGCCAATTTGAGCCTGGATTTAAAGAAAAGTCAGACAGCGCAATAAAACGATCCACTCTATGGCAGCCGAAAAGAAATCTCTCAAATAATTCTGCCTATTCTTTGGGGATAATTTGGTAATTACGTTCGAGCCCCTTACTTTTGCAGTCCTCTGAAAAAACGGAGGCCTTTCGAAAGTTGTTCTTGAAAGTAGGCCAAAGTTGCTCCGGGTTCAATTTTAAAAAATATACAAATGAAACGTACGTTCCAACCACACCGTCGCAGAAGAAAATCAGTACATGGATTTCGTCAGCGTATGCAAACTGCAAACGGTCGTAAAGTTTTGGCTGCACGCCGTAAGAAAGGTCGTAAAAAATTGACCGTTTCCGACGAGAGCCGTCTGAAATAAAATGATTTGCACATGAGCAACGGACCATTCACTTTGTCTGCTGCTGAAAGGTTAAAGAGCAAAAAAGATATTGATACGCTTTTCCGACAAGGGGAAGCGTTTTTTGTTTATCCATTCAAAGTATTTTACACTTTTAAACCCACTCAGCATCCTGCGCTGCAAATGGGTGTGAGCGCGCCTAAAAAGCTTTTCCGCCAAAGTGTTCAACGAAACTATCTCAAACGCTTGGTGCGCGAAGCCTATCGTCTACAGAAGCCGGCATTACAACAAATACAGCAATCGGAAGGGCTGCAATTACAGCTGATGTTGGTATATGCCACCACGGGAAAATTTACCTATGACAAAGTGTATCACTCAATAGGAAACATCCTGGACAAACTCATCAAAAAAGCCCATCCAGGGGATGTTGGCGATGCTAAAAAGGAAGCCTGATATTGCCGTGTTGCGGGACTTTTTAAATTTAAAAATAACATACAAAGGCTATCCGGCTCGTTTTACTCAATTTTATTGGCAAACACACAATCGGGGTCTGATGGCTCAGTTCTCAGGAATACCTTGTACGCTTGAGACAGGAAGTGTATGATTAAATTATTTGCGAGTGCTGTTTATGGTGTCGATGCCATTACCATAACAACAGAAGTAGATGTATTGGAGGGTTTAAAGTTTTATGTGGTGGGCTTGCCCGATAATGCAGTTAAAGAGAGCCAACACCGGGTAGAAAGCGCGATTAAAAATAATTCATTTTATTTTCCCCGTATTAAAATAGTGGTGAACCTCTCACCTGCCGATATCCGAAAAAGTGGTTCGGCGTTTGACTTACCCATTGCCATTGGCATCCTTGCAGCCACGGGTCAGGTGCGCTCCGAGGCCCTTGCAAAAAGTATTATCATGGGTGAACTTTCTTTGGACGGGGCCATTATGCCAGTTAAAGGTGCCCTGCCCATGGCTATACAGGCTGAAAAAGAGGGCTTTGAACAAATATTCGTGCCGCTACAAAATGCACGTGAAGCCGCTATGGTGAATGGCCTTCGGGTATATGGGGTGCAACATTTGCGCGAAGTGATTGACCATTTAGATGGGATCAACATCCTGGTGCCAACCTTGGTGAATGCGGAATCTTTATTTTCACATGAAGAAACAGATGAAGCTTTTGACTTTGAGGATGTTCGTGGTCAGGAAAATATAAAACGGGCTTTGGAGATTGCTGCTGCCGGTGGACATAATGTGATATTGATTGGTCCGCCGGGTGCGGGAAAAACCATGCTGGCTCGCCGATTACCATCTATACTTCCCCCACTCACCCTCTCTGAAGCATTGGAAACAACCAAAATACATTCGGTGGCAGGCAAACTACCCGAACATGCAACCCTGATTTCGAAACGTCCTTTTCGGGCGCCGCATCATACCATTAGTGATGTGGCACTAGTGGGTGGAGGTGGTCAGCCACAACCGGGAGAGATTTCATTGGCCCATCACGGGGTTTTATTTTTAGATGAATTGCCTGAATTTAAAAGGACGGTTTTGGAAGTCATGCGGCAACCCATGGAAGAAAGAAGGGTAAACATTTCCAGGGCCAGAATGAGTATTGATTATCCGGCCAGTTTTATGTTGGTGGCGAGTATGAATCCCTGCCCTTGCGGTTTTTTTAATCATCCAGACAAAGAATGTGTATGCGCACCGGGTGTGGTACAAAAATACCTTAACAAAATTTCGGGTCCCTTGCTTGATCGCATAGACTTGCATGTAGAAGTGACACCCGTGCATTTTAATGAGTTGACAGGACTTCCCAAACGAACCCAGGAAAAAAGTAAACAGATTCGGGAGCGGGTCATACAGGCCCGTGCGATACAAGCCCAAAGATATGCCGGTATGGAGGGCATTTTTTCAAATGCTCAAATGGGTACAAAAATGATGCAGGAACTTTGTGTGGTTCCAGCTGCAGGACAGCAACTACTTAAGACGGCCATGGAGCGATTAAACCTATCGGCACGGGCTTATGATCGTATTTTAAAAGTATCGCGCACGATTGCAGATTTAAATGCTTCAGAACAAATTGGGATTGAGCATATTGCAGAAGCTATACAATATCGTAGTTTGGATCGGGAAAATTGGGGACAGGGATAAAGAAATGAATTTGCATTTAGAAGAATGAACTTAGCAGGGAATAAGGGTATGCAACTCCGCTCTCCATTGTATGCGCTCATCGAAGTTTGTGACTTCGGAGTTACTTAAAAATTATTCTACACTTATTCATAGAATCAACTTCGCCGTTGTTGGTGTTCCTAACTAGGGCTTGCTGATTAACGTGAAAATAGTTGATTCCAGTACATGATGGAGTAATTTTCGTTCATTTAGATGCACAATAATTTTTCATATCACCTCAATAAGCTTGCAGTTTTTTTCTGATTTTCACTGCTCACATGCATCTTCCAATTCCGCGTCATCGTCCAAGGGCTGTATCTCCGCTCGCGCCAGTGTATTTTAAGCAGTTTGGCTAGCGCGGGTTTGTAACCCGTGCAATCTGATAAGAAATGATTATTTTTAAAAAATGGTGGACGTTCTGAAATTGAATTTATTACTGAATGATGTTGAAAAAATAAAGGCACGGGTTACAGACGTCGCGCCAGCCATTGTGAATTATCATTTTATAATGAGTCCATTTTTCAAATAGCACAGTTTAATTTACACTACTCTCTTTTCCTCTAAATACTTTAAGTAAATATTTCTTTTTTTCAAGAGTAAGGTGCTTCATACTTCTTCCTTACTTTATTTTGTTTGCTTTCTCCAGGCCTTAAAACAATTCAAACGAAATGCTTATTTTTGTCAACCTCTTTCCGGATGTCATGAGAGATATTGAAGAGCCTCACAGACCCTGGCCTTTGTTAACGAAATGATGAACCTTATGATGCATTTGAAACGTTTTTTTTTCTTTTCTTTTTTAAGCGTCCTGTTAAGCCATTTTCAAAGCATGGGCCAATTATCATTCTCTGATAGTGCCTTCTTCAACAATACCTTGTTTATAGAGAACTTATATATCGATTATCCGAATTTTCCCGGTAATTGGTATCAAAATAAAGAGGTTGAATCGATTTCGGAATTATATCAGCAAATTGATTCGATGTATCCTTTTCATAACAACCAATTGTGGAATGCTTATCATCAGATTGGTTTTAACTCAAATTTTTATTACGATACCATCCTAAACCGAACAATTGATACATTTAATGTGCAATATCAGGATGATTTGTTTTTATGTAAAAATCCGTTTGTACGATTGGATTACATTATGGATAGTACACAAAGAACACTGGAAGTATTTTTGGATTCGGCAAAGGATATCAGTCTTGTTGGTAAAAAAGCATTTGTTTTATTAACCGGAACCGGACAAAACGAAATGAGCCAGATGATTGTGAACCCTAATAATTATCATAATACAAATTGTTATGTAAAAAGCTATCTGACAAATTTCGGCGATGTTTATGTCACAACCACACCGAATGAGGATATGCGCGCAATTCGTTTTATGGGAAAAAAACTGGCGCGATATTGGCCGCTTTTTCCAAATTTTTTATTGAATTATCTCAATAGTCAACAGCATGCAATGGGAATCAATAAACTGATAGAAGTTATTGCACTCGTAAAATATCTCAAGAATTATTATACCGAAGTCAATGTGTTGGGTTTGTCAACCGGAGGTACTGAAGCTTTATGGGTATCTTTGTTGAGTAACCCTAGCGCTACAATGGTGTCTTCAGGGTATAGTGTTCTTTGCGATACGGATTCAGCCTCTTTAGCTGTAAATGCAAAGTTTTATGGCAATTGCCTGGATTATTTTACCAAGGACACCTTAAAAAAGTATTTTCAACAATCTCCAACCAAATATTTATTTACACAAGCGTTGAACGACTCTCCCATTTGTCAGGCTGAAATCAATGGTCAACATTCACCTAATTTTTTTACGGGCTTGAATCATGTTAAATTTAATTATAGTTACTATAACCACTCGTTTCCACCTTGCGACATCATTGATTCTTTTCTGCATTTAAGTCCTACGATTCCGCTAAGCACTCAAGAATTTTCATTGCCACAAATACGATATGTCAATCCCATACAAAATGAATTAACCATTCAATTACCACCTTTCGCTAAGGATTGGCAATTTGCACTCATCAACATACAGGGTATCATCGTAAAATCAGGCAAATTGAATGCGGATCAAAATCAGGTACAAGTCACAGATTTGAGCGATGGTGTTTATGTGCTGCAATTAAAACATCAATCAGGTCAATATGAAAATCGTAAAGTACTTATTAGGAACTAGTGGTAAATGCCTTAAAGAATTTCAGTGAATTAAATGATAGAATTGCAATAACCTTTCTGACCGATTATTCTCCAAATCCTTCCGGAATGTTTTCTTTAAAAAAAGTATTCCATTTCTCTTGAGCTGTTCTGTTTATGGAATGATTGGTTTCTGCATCATACTGTGTATGCATTTGTCGGTATTTGTTCGAAACTACCTGAAAGATTTGTTTTAAGCGAGCTGAATATTGGGCTTTGATAAATTTGGCGGACTTTATGGTAGTCAATAACTCCCGGACACACATGAGTCCAATATTAAAATGACCTTGTTCATGTTCAAGTAAGGCATCCGTCATCATATCCTTTTTTACCCATGACTTCTGATGGTCAAAATTTAAAATGACTTCTATATTTTTAAAATAAATAGAATCACTTAATTTTTCCATCTCACTCACCCGATAGGAAAATTGATATTCAGTCATGGCACCGAACGACGATGAGGCATCTACTTTTCCGGAATAATCTGCCCAGGTTAATTTTCGCCAGCCTTCTCGTCCTTGAATAACTACCTTTTGTGCACTGACCTGCAGAGCCAAACAAAGTAAGTAAATGATGCCCAGGCAATTTTGTCGAACAAATATTTTTTTCATACAAAGCAAATTACAACTTTTTGAAACATCAGCCGACAATCAAGAAATAAATAGGTGCTGCTGGTTATCTCACTGGCGCTTCAAATTTTAGGAAGTGTTCAAGGGATAGTGCTATTCTAGAGCCCATGGACGATGACGCCAAAGTTAAATATGCCAATGAGAAGTGAAAATTAAGAAATGAACTGCAAGCACATTGAAGAGATATGAAAAATTATTGTGCATCTAAATGAACGAAAATTACTCCATCATGTACTGGGATCAACTATTTTCACATTAATCAGCAAGCCCTAAATAGCAGCCTCTAAACAAGAACGAATAAGGATAGGTGCGATCCGAGTAGGAAAATAAACGGAATCATTTGATTCCATTTTTCGCCATTCTTTCGATTGCGCAGCCAGAAAAATAAACTACTCAATGCGAAATGGTATCCAATAATCAAACAAGCTACATCGGTCCACAGCATCCCTGACCATAAAAACTCAATTGCAGTTTATGATTCCAATCCCCAAATGAATTCCATTATTATGGATTGGAGTTCATCGGACAATAAACTGAAGGGAACTAAAGGGTTTCCTTCAACCATTTGTAAAATTCAGAGTGCCATACCAATGCATTCTGCGGTTTAAGCACCCAGTGATTTTCTTCAGGCAGGTATAAGAAACGACTTTTGATTCCTTTGAGTTGTGCCGCCTGAAATGCTTGCAATCCTTGTTCAATTGGAACCCTAAAATCTTTTCCTCCCTGAATCACAAGAATCGGCGTATTCCAGTCTTGGACATAATTACTTGGGTTATAAAATTTGTAACTTTTTTGTGCATCGGGATTGTCTTTTTCCCAATAAGGACCGCCTACATCCCAATTGGCAAACCACAACTCTTCGGTTGTCCCGTACCAGCTTTTTAAATCAAACAACCCACAATGAGAGATTAAAGTTTTAAAGCGGTTTTCATGAATGCCTGCCAGCATAAAAACGGAATACCCACCGTAACTCGCACCCACAGCAGCTCTGCGATCTTTATCAATATAGGACTCCTCTGAAATGTCATCTACGGCCGCCAGATAGTCGTGCATTGGATTTCCACCCCAGTCCTTGCTGATGTCTGCATTCCATTTTACACCCCAACCAGGCATTCCGGTTCGATTCGGTGCAATCACGATATAACCCTGACTGGCCATCAACTGAAAATTCCATCGGTATGAATAAAATTGCGACAATGCACTTTGCGGCCCACCCTGGCAATACAAGAGTAAAGGATATTTTTTGCCTGGGTCAAAATTGGGCGGATAAATCACCCAAGAAAAAAGTTTTTCGCCCGTTTCTAATTCTGTGTATCGTTCTTTGATTTCACATTGGGCAATATCCCGGTATGCATCATCATTCACATGGGTGAGCTGATTCATTTTACCGGTACTCATATCTACTGTATATAATTCTGCGGCATGATTCATATCGGTTCGGCTCACAATTAAAGTGTTTTCATGTTGCCCGGCAATTCCTGTTACATCAAATTTTCCTTTGGTAATTTGACGGATACCATTTCCATTTTCACCCAACAAGTTCAGTTCATACAATTGTTCAGTGCCTTTGGTTGGCGCAATAAAAAAGATTTTCTTGCCGTCATCACTCCAGGTAAATGAGGCGACATTTTCATCCCAATCTTCGGTCAGATTGCGTTTAATTTTATTATTCATGTCCATCACCCACAATTCATTTTTATCACTTTCAAACCCATCCGTTTTCATACTGAGCCAAGCCATTTGTGAACCATCTTTGTTAAAAGCGGGATTGGTATCATATCCTTCCATACCTTCTGTGAGATTTGTGGTTTCGCCGCTGCTAATCTGATAAGCATAAATATCAGTATTGGTGCTGATGGCATAAGCCTTTCCACTCTTTTTCTTAGTCACGTAAATCACATGCGATCCATCGGGTGTAAACAACAAATCCTCTGCACCACCATGTGGTTTTTGCGGACAATCAAATGCCTGCCCGGCAAATAAATCTTTTTCACGCACCGCAAAACCTGCAATGATATCCGCGATAAACAGATGAGAATAATATCCATCTTCCCAGGTATCCCAATGACGTTGGTTCAAATCATCATAAATATATGCATTCGATTTGCTGAGGTTGGGATAACGTTCGGTGCTCTTACTCGGCGCAACTTTCACCTCTTTGGTATAGATCACCTTTTGTGAAGCCGCAGAGGCTTTAATGTTTTCTGCATCCGTCTGTTCTACCGTTACCAGATTTTCTTGTGGAACTGCAGGAATTTCTATGGCCTGTCCTCCTTGTGTGGGAATACTGTAAAACTTCGTGTTATTTTTATTTTCATCAATGTTTGGAACTGACACACTGTAATAAACAATTTTGCCATCTTTGCTCATGCCTTGGGGGTTCACCCGGCCAAGTGATAATAATTTTTCAGGGCTTATAGGACTTTGTGCCTGCAACAAACAATTGCTCAGGAGAATGCTGAAGGTGTATATAATTCGACGCATTAGATCATTTTAAGTCCTGCAAAATACAATGCAATTTTAAATTTTGACTGTGTATTTTCGTACACGTAATGAACTACCTGATAGGAGGAATCCTGATTCTGGCACTACTGTTGTGGCTACTTCCACGTTTATTGCGACAAAATAGACCGCCCATGTTTGATGTGATATTTCTGATTTCAGGCTTGCTACTTGGTTTGGCCTTGGCTTGGATTGTACTCAAGGGTAAATGGGGCTTTGGCAAGACGGATGAAACCACCATCCAAAGCAATACTATCGTATAAAGTATCGAACGGGTATTTAATGTGGTAACTGCCGAAGGGCATTTCTCCGAAGTTTATGAATATGAAAATACCACGCATACTCTGAGTTTTATTCCCGGTACCAAAAAAGCCCTGATTGTCGTGAATGCTAAAGTGCTGATGGTCATTTGATCATTGAAGCGAGCATCAAAGATTTTCCGGATGTGGGATTGCTTAAACTTCGGTAGGGTGGGAGTTTGGTTTGGTACCGAACTTATGGAAATGCCAATCAGTATGATGATGGTTCAGTTGTGTGCGAATTAGCCGAACTCAAGCCAAACTTATAAAGTTTCAGCGATTATTTTCTGATGCGGGTCAATAGGAATGGTGATACCCTGTGAACTAAAATTTTTTTTTGGAGCCAACGATCAGTTTGAAAATGTAAGCAGCCTGATATTGGATCAGGATGAAAATATTATTGCAGGTCTGGCAACGGCTTCTTATGTAAGTCCGGGATTTGTACCGAATAAACCTTCGGTCATAAAATTTAGTCCCCAGGGTTAGTTATTCAAAGCAACACGCTCTAACAATGGTTCTTCGCATGATCTACGGATCAGCTAAAGTTCAGATCCGGGTATTTTGCTCAGTGGTTTTAACAATGCCTACTCCGGTCCGCTTGGTTTGAGGAGCTTGCTGATCAAAATGGCCAGCACCTTAAGTACAGGCATTATCGAAACGGATGTTACGCATCAAATCTTTGTGTATTATAAACTTTTTCGTGTCAACATGCCTTTACCTGTTACTGGAAGCAGCGGCACAGTTGTGAACAATGGCAGCACTTACACAACCAGTATCCTGGACTTCACATGATGTGTTTTTTTCCGGTTGTGCAATTTGACTTTACTTTTTCCGGAGGCTGTAAAAATGAAGCGGTACAATTTTTTGCAGATAGTATCAGTATTCTTTTATGGTGTTGGTAAATATTGACCGATACATTATTCGGAGCTCCAACTCAACAAACATTTACCGATACCGTTAATTATCAAATTCGTTTATGGGTGAGTAATGGATGTGATACAGCCAGTAGCATACCACAAATTATGATTCGCGGTAAGTCGAATATGTTTGAAATTGCCCGTGATATTAAATTATGCGAAGGCGACAGTATTCAATTGGGCAGTACAACAAATGCAGATGGCTTTTTGTGGAATATCGCCGATACTAAACGATTCATCACGGTTACTCAGAATGGCCGATACATCGTTGAAGCAGACTTTAGTGTATGCGGTGTGCGAAAGGATACCGTTTTTATTCAGTTTGTGAATTGTGTTCCGCTACCTGAAACTCCGGGCGTCTGTGAAATATGGCTTCCAATGTATTCGCTCCAAACGGAGAGGGCAAAAATGATTTGTTGAAACCCATTTTAGCCAAAAACCACTAGATATGAAGTTTACCCGAAAGGAGGTGTATAATCGCGGGGGAAATCGATTAAATTTATCGGAAGATATTTCTTCGGGTTGGGATGGTAATCATCAGGGGCAGGAGCAAAGCACAGATACCTACTTTTTATCATTCGTTACAAATGCGGCGATGAGGACCGGCTACTCAAAGGCGTTGTGGTTTGATAATGAATCTGAAAAACATGAATGGTTTTCGGAAAGCAGGATTTTGCAGTGGTCTAAATGCGACGTTCCACAATCAATAATTTTTCTCATCAATCGTGTCCAGAATTTTTAGATAATTGATATAACGTTCTTCTGAAATTTCCTTTTGGCGCATGGCTTCCTTGATTGCACATCCCGGTTCATTTAAATGCAAACAATTATTGTATTTGCAATTCTGTAGTCGGGATTTCATTTCAGGATAATATCCCGACAACTCATCTTTACGAATATCAATCACGCCCAATTCTCGAATACCCGGTGTGTCAATGATATGACCTCCTTCCGGCAAATCGTACATCTCTGCAAAAGTAGTCGTATGCATGCCCTTACCGCTCCATTCGCTCACAGCACTGGTGGCTAAATCTTTTTCCGGCAATAATAAATTGATGAGGGTTGATTTTCCTACTCCACTATGCCCTGTTATGAGGGTCTTTCTGCCCTTGAGTAAATCTCGAAAGCTGTCCATACCTATATTCTTTTCAGCCGAAAGTAAGTGCACGGCATAACCCACCGATTGATAAGTTTCGGCTAAAAAATAATAGTAGGCCATATCTTCTTCGTCCAGGATGTCGGATTTATTAAACACAATAATGGCGGGAATATGATAGGCTTCACAGGTTACCAAAAACCGATCCAAAAATCCTGTCGATGTTTTAGGTTCTTTGATGGTAGCAATAATGATACTCTGATCCAGATTAGCGGCTACAATGTGTTTTTGGTGCCGCCCATGTGGCGACTGCCTCACTAGGTAATTTTTTCGGTCATCAATCCCAACAATCATGGCGTGATGCGCTTCCTGTTCGGCCAATTCTAAAGTCACCCAATCGCCTACCGCAATGGGGTTGGTAGAGGTAATGAGTTTATCCAATTTGAATTTGCCTTTCATTCGACAATTCCAAAATCGACCATCTACACTTTGGGCCAGATACCAACTACCGGTTGACTTATAAATCAGGGCTTTCAATCATCATTTTTTTCAAAGATACATGCATATTCATGCGCTGTGAAATCATACCTCTGTGATTTACAAATTATCCGATCATTCCGTTTTGTGGAGGATTCTGAGCTTAGCGCAACATCATCGCAAACAATAGATTACGAAAAACTCGTAATTCGCAGATGCCAAGTCCTACATTTTAAAAGGATAACGCAATACCAGACACCAGTCATTATCCAGCGGCAGATACCCGTATTCAAAACAAAAATAGTATTCTTGCCCTTTTGAATTAGTATACTGATGGGTTAAATATTGAAATTGATATCCCTTACTGAGCATTAATTTTCTCGTCGTTTTTTGCAGGTCGTCACTATCTACAATTTCAGCCAATATGCGCCGGTTTTTTTTGAGGGCATACATCACATTACGCATATAATTATTTCGCTCAGCCTGATGTTGATTGTTAAAGTCGTTCCTGCAGCGATAGTCACAAAACTTTTTGTCATCCCGACCTTTCATTTCTCTTCCACAAGATAAACACGTTTTCACATGATTCATTTTAGTTCATGACAAAGATAATACCAATCTGAATTACTTGGTTTTACCAATTCTTACATCTAAATAGGGTCTGCTGGTTATCTCCCTAGCGCTTCAAATTCAAGGAAGCGTTCAAGGGATAGTCCCACACGTGCGGGACAGCCCTTGAACGATGACGCCAAAGTCGAAGATGCGGTTGAGCAGTGAAAATCAAGAAATGAACTGCAAGCTTATTGAAGAGATATAAAAAAATTACCATGCATTTCAATGAGCGCAATTCACGCCAAAATGCAATGATATCAATTGCTTTCACGTTAACCAGCAGCCCCTAAATAATTTCTTTATACCAGGCACTGAACCTTTTATTCCCTTCGAAGGGTTTTGTCACAGCCTCGATTTTTGGGCGCGCCCCGGGCATGGTTTGCTGATATTCATACTTGCTGCTGGGGCCGGGCTTTTATTCCAAGTTTTCTCCCGCTGCCGCAGGATGCGGGCTTTCTATGAATGATATCGTTAAAAATTCAAAGTAACGCAGAAATTTGAAGCCAAATGACTTAGCCAATTATTTTTGATCGTTTTGCAACGGTCTCAAGCTGAGATGCATGTGTATTTCCTTGCGGTGCGATGTGCTCATCTACATACCGCGGATCATCCAGCATGGGTATCTTTTGCAGCGAGGTGATTTCTATGATGAATGCACCAAAATCATCTTTTACTACTCCCTGAATCAGATAAAGACCCTTACCCCGAAAGGGAAATTGTTTGACAATTTGTGGAAAATGAACACTATCTATCCAATGACCGCTGCGATCAATGAAGGTGCCAAATTGCATATACTCACCCTTGATGGTTCGGGTATTTTTTATCGTGATGAGGTATCCACATATCTGTATCGTCTTTCCAATTGACTTCGGTAAGTCGGCCACCTGCGTTTGGGGGAATTCTTGTATATTTTTGCCCAACATAAAAGGATCACACAAAGGGAATCCGAATAATTCCATTTCGTCGAAGGCATTCTCCAGATCACTCACCTGAAGATTGGGCAATGTAAATTGAACAGGCTTTCGTTCAAATAGCAGATATTGATGAATGGCTTTAGGTTCATGTCGCTGCACAAACAGTGCTTCCCAAAGCAAAGCCCTTTTATTTTTGCCGGTAAACAAAAAAGCGCCAATCCGGATGAGCAGTTGTACTTGTTCGATACCGACCTGAAGACGTTGCAAAAAATTGTGCAGGGAGGTATAGGGTCCATGGGCTTCTCGTTCTGCAATCAAATCCTGCACTAGCTGATGTTCGATATTGAGTACATGTTGAAAGCCGAGCCGTATGGTTTTTCCGCAAATCCGGCTCTCCCATAAGCCTTCGTTGACACAACAGGTGACAATATTTGCACCGCACATCCGGGCTTCATGAACATACAATTCGGTATGATAAAATCCGCCACCATTGTTGAGTACCGCCACCATGTATTCGCTCGGATAATAGGTTTTTAAATACAGGCTTTGATAACTTTCCACTGCATAGGAGGCAGAGTGTCCTTTTGCAAAAGCGTATCCTGCAAAACTTTCAATTTGCGACCAAACCTCATGCGTCAAGCTATCGGGATAACCTTTTGAGCGACAATTACGAAGAAAGGTTTCCTGTACTTTTTGAAATTCTTCACGTGATCGAAATTTACCGCTCATGCCCCGGCGCAATACATCCGCTTCACCCAGGGAGAGTCCGGCAAAATGATGGGCCACCTTAATCACATCTTCCTGATACACCATCACACCATATGTTTCCGGCATCAGATCCATCATCACGGGATGAGCCGTTTTACGACGTTCCGGATCTTTATGCCGTAAAATATATTCGCGCATCATGCCACTTTGCGAAACACCCGGCCGAATGATGGAACTTGCAGCAACAAGTGCGAGGTAATTATCAACTTCCAGTTTTTTAATAAGTGTGCGCATGGCCGGCGATTCAACATAAAAACATCCTATACATTGCGAAGATCGCAACAGGGCATTTACGCGGGCATCCTGCATCATTGGCCGGGTATCATGAATATCGATGCGTGCTGCCTCCGGATGATTCTCGCGAATAATCGTCAGGGTATCTTTTATTTTCCCCAAACCACGCTGTCCTAAAATATCGAATTTATGCAAACCTACATCCTCGGCCGTATACATATCAAAGTGCGTGATTGGAAAACCTTTAGGCGGCAAATCTGTTGCAGTATAGTGATGGATCGACTGATCGGCAATCAAAATACCGGCAGCATGTACAGTCAAATAGTTGGGTTTATTTTCAAGACGTTTGGCATATAACAAAATGAGTTGTGCAATATGATCGAGTTTGGTCGCATCGTATCGGCCATCACTGAGTAAATCAATTTCCTGCTTGGGTAATCCAAACACCTTACCTAATTCGCGTACAGCAGCACTATACTGAAAGGTACTGTAGGCGGCAAGTAGGGCCACTTGTTTTTGCTGACCAAAGCGTTCAAAAATATATCTGGTCATATCCGGGCGATCGCGCGTTGAAAAATCAATATCAAAATCAGGCGGACTCACACGATATAAATTCATGAAGCGTTCGAAGTAAAGATCCAATTCAATAGGGTCGACATCGGTAATCCCTAAAAGATAGGCGACAATACTATTTGCGCCACTTCCCCGGCCAACATGGTAATATCCTTTTTGGGCAGCATAGCGGATAATATCCCAGTTCACAAGAAAGAAGGATACGAAATGCATTTTTTCAATCATGTCGAGTTCTTTCTGAAGCCGGTTTTGGATGGTTTCATTAACCTGAGGATAGCGTTTTTTTAATCCTTCTCGGCATAGCGACTTGAGTAGTTGCAGGTCTTCGTTCATATTGCCACTATAAGTGCGCAGATTGAGTGAAGGTTTGTTCGGGGAAAAATCAAAAGTGATTTTACAACGATTCAATATTTGTTCGCTGCGTTGTATCAATTCGGGGCATTGATGATACAGACGTTTCATTTCGTCGAGGGGTAAAAACATTTCTTGTTCGCCGGCCTGTTCACTCAATGGGAGTTTACTGAGTAAGGTATTGTTATCGATGGCACGCAGAAGCCGATGTGTATTAAAATGTTGTTTATGGCCAAAACTCACGCTGAGCAAAGCCACACATCGTTTGATTTCATGTTTATAGGCACTGAACGAAAATCGCAGCAAATCCCGTGGAGTGAGTCCGATATACTCATTGGGCAGCCAGTTTGTTTTATTAAATTGTTGTAATGCGGTAAAAGGATAAATAATCAGGGCATGTTCAAACAGGGGGGCCTGATTCGGGAAGGGCGTAGCGGTGTGTTTGTGTTCAGATAAAAAATCATTGAGTTCCCGAAATCCCTCATTGTTTAAAGCAAGGCCGATATAACAAGCCTGAACACCGTTCCGAAAGTCGATACCTGCCACGGGGTCGATATGGTATTTCGGAGCTAGTCGAATAAAATTAAGTATGGCTGAAGTATGATTGATATCCGTGAGTGCCATGGTTCTCACGCCAAATGATGCGCCCAATTGCAGCAACTCCTCTTCGGAGAGTATTCCGTAACGGTAACTATAACAGCTATGGCAGTTGAGATACATATGAACCTACTGATTGCGGTGTGCCGGAATATAATTGGGTTGTCCGTTAAATGGATTATGGCCGGTGGTAATCCCTTTAATATTATTCATGGTGCCTGCACTGCTGAGTTTAAGAGCTCCAAAGCGGTCGCGTACCGAATCCATGGCTTGATACAATCCGACGGTTTTATCCCAATCGTCAAACAAACTGATTTGGTAATGCCCCTGCGTGAGATCGCTGTAACGAACTCCAATCAGACGCACCAGTAAACGGCGGTTATAGAGTTTATCAAAAAGAGCCGTTACGATGGGAATCAGGACATGATCGGCTGCGGTATAGGGTATTTTAACCTGTTTACTCAGGGTATTAAAATCGGAGTAACGGATTTTAACGCTCACGCAGGAAGTGAGTTTATCGCCTTTGCGTAATTGATAGGCCAGGTTTTCGGCCATGGCTTTAATAAGCCCGAGCATTTTTTCGACATCAATGGTATCCTGCCCAAAGGTGCGTTCATTGGAGATGGATTTACGATCGTGAGAAGGTTGCACTTCGCGGTTGTCGATGCCATTTGCTTTTTCCCATATCTGTATGCCTGTCTTGCCAAAAGCGGCTTCGAGCATTTCGACGGGCATCTCCTGGAGTGTTTTCACTTTTTTGATGCCCATATTGCTTAAGGTTTGAAACATTTTGGTGCCCACCATTGGAATTTTTTTTACCGACAGAGGGGCCAAAAATTCTTTCTCATGTCCGAAATCAATTTTGAGTTGGTTATTGGGTTTGGCTTCGTTTGTAGCCACTTTTGATACTGTTTTATTCACTGATAAACCGAATGAAATGGGGAGGCCCGTTTCTTTGATAACTCTTTGCCTCAATTCACCGGCGTATTTATAACATCCGAAAAAACGATCCATACCGGTGAGGTCGGCATAAAATTCATCCACACTGGCCTTTTCCAATACCGGTACCCGATCGCGGATGATATCAGTTACCTGATCAGAATATTTAGAATAAGTAACCCCATCCCCTTTAATCACAATTGCTTCGGGGCAAAGTTGCCGGGCCATTTTCATCGGCATGCCGGAATGAGCCCCAAAATACCGGGCCTCATAGCTGGCAGCAGATACAACACCCCGATCACCTGTACCGCCTACCAAAATCGGTTTGTTGTTTAATCGGCTATCGAGTAAGCGTTCCACGGAAACAAAAAAAGTGTCAAGGTCGAGATGAAGGATGGTGCGTTGCATGTTTAAATCGTTTTGAATGGGGTGAAGGGTGCGCAATAAACAGCCATGTCGCCCTGCATATGCAGGTACCATGACATCCGCTGATTCCGACTGCTTTACACGCCCTACAAAATTCAAATAGAGCAACGTAACCTGTTTACGCAGCAGAATGACAGAAAAATGAGACGTTTGCAAAATGACTTTGGTAACATCTCAAAATTTGAGTGACACGAATTGGATATTGGGCTACAAGGTGAAAAACAAGTCGCTTTCTTATTTATCACGGCAATCATCCATTCCTTATCTATTACTAACCCTGAATAAATTTACGACAATCCTATATCCACTCACTTTTGAAAGCTGAGATTAACGAAAATTGGGGATAAAATTTCAGTGCTTCTGCCGAACCTACTCTTTGGTAAATCGCCTTGTAGCAATGACCTGACCGGAGTCCATGCACTGAACCTGATACACGCCCGGGCTCAGACTTCGAAGGTCAATGGAAAAGAGATTGGAAATATTGGATGCTGAATAACTTTCCAACATCATTCGCCCACTTAAATCTAAAATCCTGATTTTCGATATTTTGCGCTGATTGGAATGCATGATCGTTAATTGATTTTGAGCCGGATTCGGGAAGACTTCAAAATCCCCTTTCAAATCGGGTGATAACCCCGAAAGCGTGAGTGTAGTGAAACTGACGGCAGTACCCCAGGGATCCGGGTTACTGATATCACAATAACTTCTCACCCGAACCTGATAATTACTTGTTGAACTCAGGCCGGTTAGAGTATAGGTATTTACGGGGGCCAATACAGACCCTGCCTGCATCCAGGCACCACCGGGCATCAACCGATATTCAATATCATAACCCACTGCACCCGGCACCATCTGCCAACTGACCACAGCACTTGTTGCTGTGATGCTATTGACATAAACATTATTCACTTGCACCGGAGCTAAAATTTCTACCAGGCCGGTCGCTGTATCTGAACAACCCGTGAGTGGCTCCGTATATACATAAGTAAAACTCGTTGTTGGACCAACATAAGGATTCGGAATACTAAACACGCCTCCGGGCGGAGTCCCCACTAAGGTGACCGGTGTATTCGGGCAGCTGATATAGTTTGAAGTAAGCGCCTGCACATTACAAATCGTTAATTGGATCATTTGGGTATCCGGACAACCGGCCGCATTGGTGGTATAGCAAGTATAAGTACCACTTTGATTAAAAACCGTACCATTACATGGCCAAACATACGCACCATTCGCCATGACACTCGAATTGGATGAGGTACCGTAATTGAGATTGAGTATCAACTCTTCTGTAACCGGACATAAAGTAAGCGGATGAATAACATTGGCCGTATACGTACCACTTTGCGTATATGTTTGGTTGTTGATATTCCAGGTATAGTTGTTACAGGCATCCACGGTCGTTGAGTACAACGAAGGTGAAGAAGGTACAGTAACCACTAAATTTTCGGTACAACCTGCGGCATCTGTCGTCAAAACCGTATAGGTCGTGTTGGCGCAAAGGTTAGACAAATACACATTATTGGTAACAGTAACCGGACCGGTAATGTTGAAGGTAAAAGGTGGAAGCCCCTGAACACTGCCAATATGTGCTAGTCCATCGCATCCCGGTGTACAGGTTGGTAAAGAATAATTGGTAATCAGCGTTTGGGGTGTATTAGGTGCCTGAATGCTTACAAAAATATCCTGTGCCAAACATCCGGGATCATTACTGATGGAGATGGTATACGTTCCGGGTGTAAGACCGGAAACGGTGAATGGATTTGTGCTATATGAACCACCCGGATTGCCGTTGATGGTATAAGTACCAGACGACAAAGTAGGAGCCGGAAACAACCCAATATCAACAGATCCTAAGGGCGTTACACAAGTTGCATTGCTGACGGTTTGGGTGATGTAAGTCGGACAAACATTGGCGGTAGGACTTATTGTGAAAGTGGGTAAGGGAGTATTTCCCAAAACGAACAGAGAATCAACATAATTTAAACTCCCCAAATAAGTATAAGCAGATGAACTCATGGATCCATTCAAATAAGCTGCAACGATTGTTCTCGTTTTGGTAATAGGCAAAGAGTTTTTGACCATATCAAAAAACAAATAAGTATTCGCAGGAAAAGGAATTGAATTGGTGATTTTGTAACGGCCATACATGATCCCATTCCCGGTTGTTGGAATCGTGACGGCTGTGGAAGAAGTTCCGGTTTGTCCTGCCACTCGAATAGTTGGTGCATTGGGTTGTCCTGTAATCATGGGATTACCTGCCAGCCCCCAGCCTGTACCATTGAATGCGGGATCCCAGGCCACTTTGGATATACTGAGTGTACCACCTCCTGATAAACCGATGGGCAAATCCATTCCAAATTGTAAAAAATCTAACTTAGCTACATCGGCCGGACTGTTATTCTTTACCCATACTTCATATTCAATTTCAGTCGCAGAGGGTTGAGTGATATTCTGAATACTTAATTCAATGTAACGTGCTTGTGATTGAACCTGATGAGGAGCTACAGAAAATGATAAGCATACCAACATCAAACGGAAAAATGTTTTCATAGAGGATTCATTTTGAAATATAAAATTAGATTAAAATTAGTTGTGTTCAACTTATAAGTGCAACACCTATACTTTTACCCTGCTTATTAGCATTTCGTTTGCGGTCAAGTAGTTGTTTTTTCTTATAGGTCTATCGTTAATTTTGTTTTCGACCGTTTTTACTTGCTGGTGAGAGATTAGGTTAAAATCAGTCTGTTTAGGGAAGAATAATCTGATAACACCATTTCTATTTTCTACT
>DAIRSC010000002.1:0-38082 GCA_036804585.1 Chitinophagaceae bacterium | reverse complement strand
AGAAGTGAAAATCAGAAAAAAACTGCAAGCTTATTGAGGTGATATGAAAAATTATGGTACATCTAAATAAACGAAAATTACTCTATCATGTACTGGAATCAACTATTTTCACGTTAATCAGCAGACCCTAAGTATTGAGTGATCTTGTTGATCATGATATCGTTAAAAATTCAAAGTAACGCAGAAATTTGAAGCCCAATGACTTAGCCAATTATTTTTGATCGTTTTGCAACGGTCTCATTTTCAGGCAAAATCAAGGCTTTTCGACACGACTCAGATCGCATTACCGCGAATTTCGGGCAATGACTCCAGAAGATTTAAAGGATCTTTAAAACCCTAACTTGGGTTTATACCGGGCTCTTTCCATCAGTTGTTGACCATTGCCTGCATCTGCCACAATTTCCTGCAGGGTTTTTTCAGGAAATTTCGCTGCATATTGACGCACAATTTGCCAACCTATCCAAGAACCAATATTCCCTGGCGACTCCGCAGGCATCCCGGTTGAAGTAGGTCCATCGTTGACATAACGCAACATTTCCTGCCATTGCGTGGAATACAATAATTTTTGTTTGGCAAAATAATTCCAGATCATCCCTTCGTTTTGTTCGCACCATTTTAATTGCTGGGGTGTAAAACCAATCAGTAGCGCTTCATTGGTTTCCGGCAACATATGCTCCATAAAATAAAGTTGTTTGCCCTTCATGACCATTAGATCCAGCAAGTTTTTCCCTTCCGCTTCCTGTGGAAACATATCTTCATGAATTACCCGACAAACGTTAACGGGGATATATTCCTTTTCACAACGCTCGATTTGGTAAAAAGGTAATTGAACAGATTCATAAAAAGGATATTGTTTGCCTAAATACATATCCAATCCAACTCCCACCAAACTGTCAACCGTCACTGCACTCCATTGATTCAGTCCACTAATAAAATAGTAAACACTGCCATAAGAGGATTGAGGATAATAGTATTTCACATGTCGGAATAATTGTTTCAATGCTTCATCCTGTTCTTTCAAATCCGGAAATTTGAGACGGACGGAATCGTAGAGATTTCGATAATCTTTAAACGTTAAAAAATGTCGCAACGAAGCATGAAATACTTGCTCATCAGGCGTACGTGAAAATCCGGTAAGTTCCCGAAAATAAATCGCAGCAAAATCAGGATGCTGATTCCCTAACTGATCAAGGGTGGCTTTTAATTGATGGGTATCCAGTGAAAATACCGCTCGGTCGAATCGAATGCTTCGATAATGCACCTGTACATTTTTGAGATCCACTTTTTTACCGGGGTTTTGCTGACAGGCACTCAACAACACCGTGGTCAAATAACAAACCATTAATACCGCAACCGCTTGAACATAGTACTTTTGAAATCGCATGAATGGTCATATTGAGACGCAAATTTGGCGCATTCAGCGCACATAAAAAAGCTAAAATTCATCATTCATAACTTACTACTTTAAAAAAAGTACATTCATGAAAAAACAAATTATTTTCCTTGCCGCCCTGATGGGATTTGCCGGAACACAATTAAATGCCCAAAGCAAAGCAGAAGATATCTTCCGCACTTACCGTTTTGGATTATTTATCGGACCAACTTTTAACTCAATGCGTCCGACTGCCAGCACGATGGAAAATTATTCTGTTTCCAAAACCAAAGGTAATATTGGTTTCAGTTTTGGGTTGACTGCCGATTACAATATCAATGACCGTTATACATTTTTTTCAGGTATCGGCATGGATTGGAGAGGCGGATCCATCAGCACCGTTCATGACTCCACCAGCGTCAAAGTGGAATATGTAAAATCGGCTGCTGTGAAATATAAATTACAATATTTAACGGTGCCTTTAGGGTTAAAAATGAAAGCCACCGAATTTGACAAGATCAAAGTGTTCGTAACTACCGGTGTTGATTTAGGCGTGTTGCTTAGCCAACGAGGCGATGCCACTTTACAACCTACCACCCTGACAACTCCTTTGGTATTGGAAAAATCTAAATTAGGCGGTACAGCCACCGTAGTTCCGGTAAATGCAGGTTGGTTCATCGGTGCTGGCGCTGAATATGAGCTGAACGATAAAAATTCATTCTATGTTTCTCTGATTTATCGCAATGGTTTCACAGATGTAACAACACCTAAAAACAACGATCCTTATAAAAAATTCAGCGATGGAAATATTCGTTCAAATACCTTCGCTATCCGTGTGGGTTATTTCTTCTAATCTATCCAGATAATTTTAAAAGATCCGGCTTTTGCCGGATTTTTTTGTGCCCTTTTTGCCGAAAGCATTTGGCCATTTATGGAGCAAGGCCCTTCCTCTATTCTTGTCGCTAGATTTAGCCAGGGCCTGCTGTTTAACTTGAAAGTATTTGATATCGGTACATTCAGGGGTGAATTTCGCTTTTTTAAATGCACAGCAAGTTGTTAAATCACTTCAATAAGCATGCAGTTCATTTCTTGACTTTCACTTCTCACCGGCATTTTCGACTTTGGCGTCATCGTTCAAGGGCTGTCCTGCACGTACAGGACTATCCCTTGAATGCTTCCTTAAATTTGAAGCGCCAGTGAGATAACCAGCAGCCCCATTTAGTTCGCGATTGGTCGGATTGGGGTAGACTTTTGTATCATTCAGTTTAATGCCGGAAAAGCCGTTGACCGCCTTACCTGATGCAGAAACCTTGATGGGTTACAATAAACCCTGGGTAACAATAATATTGCTGTTGCGTTCGGCGTTCACTAAAGTTATTTCTTCAATGGAGTAAAGGAAGTCATACCATTAACCTTTACAGAGTTGCCGGCCATACTTAAGGTGGATTGTGCTTCTGCTGGGGCAGCACTTAATATCAGGAGCGCCATCAAAGCGTTTCGGAAAGTGAAGAGATTTTCATGGTTTGGTCATTTCAAGCCAAGATAATTGTCAATTTTCACATATCAAATTAGGATTACATTACATTATTCTGACAAGAGTGCATCTTTGAAGATTACAAAACGATGTTTTGTAGGATATGATCCTTGCCCGGGTAGTCAATGGTGTAATGCAATCCCCGACTTTCTTTCCTGAATTGAGCACTTTTAACGACTAAATATCCGATGGTTATCAGGTTACGCAACTCGCATATTTGGGGTGAAAGGATGGTTGTTTTATACAATTGTTCCGTTTCTTCATGCAAAAGATCCAATCGACGTAAAGCTCTTTGTAAGCGGACATCGCTCCGCACGATACCCACATAATCACTCATGGCCATTTGAATTTCTTTTATGCTTTGGGTAATCAGAATCATTTCGTTGGGTGCAGAAGTTCCTTCAGCATTCCAGTCAGGAATCCCATGTTCAAACGTAATTTGGTCTATCAGATCAACACAATGGTGAGCGGCGCGATGCCCAAAGACCAGAGCTTCCAGTAAGCTATTACTCGCCAGGCGATTCGCACCGTGCAATCCGGTACTGGCAGCTTCCCCACAGGCATATAAATGATGAATTGAAGATCGGCCCCTCGCATCCGTTTTAATTCCTCCACAACTATAATGGGCAGCTGGTGCAACGGGAATCATCTGTTGTGAAACATCAATACCAATACTCAAACATTTTTCATAGATATTGGGAAAATGGCTTTTGAAATTTTCAATCGACATCTGCCGGCAATCTAAGTACACATGCTCATCTCCCAAAATCTTCATTTCGTTATCAATGGCGCGCGCCACTATATCCCGAGGTGCCAATGATGCACGTTCATCATAACGGTGCATAAAATCTTCACCCTGACTATTTCGTAAGATAGCTCCATCGCCCCGGAGAGCTTCGGTAATCAAAAAAGCCTGCCCAAATCGTTTGCCGGGTTCAAAAAGAGCCGTGGGATGAAATTGAATAAACTCCATATTTTCAATCCGTCCTTTGGCGCGATAAACCATGGCAACACCATCGCCAGTGGCTATTTTAGGATTGGTGGTTGTGCGGTAAACCTGTCCGCAGCCCCCACTGGCTAACATCGTTACTTTAGCTAAAATTTTTTCGGTTTGCAGGGTTTCCAGATTTAAGACATACACGCCATAACAGGTAATATCCGGAGTCGATTTCGTCACCAATAAACCTTTATGATGCTGGGTGATTAAATCGACCACAAAACAATGATCGATGATTTCGATATTAGGTACTGCATGTGCTTTTTTTAATAATGCCCGTTCAATTTCTTTGCCGGTGAAATCTTTGTGGTGAAGGATACGATTTTCGGAGTGGCCACCTTCTTTCCCCAGTTTATAACTCCCATCAGCGGCCTTGTCGAACTCAGTGCCCCATTCGATAATTTCTTTTAATCGTTCTGCACCCTCACGAACTACAATATCCACAATCTCCGGACTGCATAATCCGTCTCCGGCTGTATGGGTATCTTCAATATGCTTCTCAAAACTATCTTTATCCGGATTAAACACAGCAGCGATACCACCCTGTGCATATTTGGTATTGGTTTCTTCCTCGAATGTTTTGGTTAAAACCACCACTTTCGAGACAGGTTTTGCCAGCGCGGTTTTCAGAGCAAAAGTTAATCCCGCAATCCCTGAACCAATCACCAATACGTCTGTTTGCATATCTTCAATTAAGGATTCAAAGATACACGTCAACAGTCATCTGCACGCAAACATATCCGAAAAGGCAAACAAGCACAATATCACTTATATTTGCTTTGCATCCGATGCTTTTGCTCGCTGACTAAAAGTGATTCGAATGTTCTAACGTAGACACTTAATGAAAAAATTTCTGTTCGTTCTGTTTTGCACTGTCTGTTGTATCATTGATCAGGAATCTATCTTCGCACAAATTCAAAATGGCAATTACATTCCCACCAAATCTGACACCATTAAAAAAGTTGTGCCACAACAGGTATATGGTAATCCAAAAGCACAACGCGGAGCTGATTCCTTAGCCAGAATCAAGGATTCGCTGGATCGCTTGGCCGCAGAAGCACAAAAACAAGAAGAGGCCGGATTAGCTGAAATGCGCCGTAAGGAAGAAGCACAGCGTCAGCAAAATAATACTGACCTAAAAAAATCTGAATCAACAAAATCAGGAAAATCAAACAAAAAGGAAAATACCAAAAAGTTGGTCAATGAGGTCGAAAACCGAAAGTCTTTGGAAGAAAAAGCCCGACTCAATCAAATGGCCGAAGATGCTGCGGCTGAAGCACGGAAGCGTATCCCTTTGCGCAGTCAGTGGAGCCTAGAAGATTGTGTGCTTTATGCCAAAGACAATAATTTGAGTGTGGCAGAAAATGCCCTGAATGAACGCTTGGCCAAGTTGGTTTTCGAACAAAATAAAGTCAGTCGTCTACCCAATGTCAATGCAGATTTTTCACTCGGTGAAAGTTATGGTCGTTCCATTGATCCTACTTCCAACCAGTTTGTCACCAAAGGATTTTTGTACAATACTGCGGGGCTCTCATCTCAGGTTTTACTGTTTGGTTGGTTTCAGAAAAAATATCAAATCGAACAAAGTCAATTGGATTTGTATGCATCCGAATACGCCTTTAAACAACTCAAAGAGGATATTGCCTTAAATGTGGCGACCGGATTTTTAAGGGTACTCCTTGCTCGTGAACAAGTGCGTATCAATGAGGTGCAATTAAAAGCCGATCAGGAGCAATACGAACAAACCCAAAAATTTGTCCAAAGCGGCAAGTTGCCGGAATTAAATGCAGCCCAAATGCTGGCGCAGGTATCGAGTGATAGTGCCGCATTGTTGGGTGCTGTCACCAACGAAAAAATCGCTTTGCTGCAATTAAAAGCACTGATGAACTTAAGCTTTGAACAACCCTTCGAAATCATTCTTCCGGATTTAAACATGGCCGGTTTAACAGGCCCCGGGGGCTTACCGAATCCCGATGAAGTTTATGCCACTGCTCTGCAACAGCAGTATCGCACCAAGGTAAATCAACTCAAATTATTGTCGGCAAAAAAAATGCTGGACATTGCCAAAGCACAGCAATACCCGCAACTATCCCTTTTTGCAAATCTCGGAACCAATTTTTCTTCCAATGTGAAGGATATCAATGGTCAGCAATATCTGGGAGAGGTGTCCCTCGGAAATATCAATATTGCAGGTAGTAGTTATGCGATTACTCGTCCTGACTACTCCTACGAAACCCGCACGAGGCCATTTTTTACGCAGTATGGCGATAATATCCGGGCGAATGTCGGGCTGAGTTTAAGTATTCCGATTTTTAATGCGTATGCTGCCAGAACCAATATTCAAAAGGCTAAAATTGGATTGGTGAGCCAGCAAATTGCAGCAGATAATGATAAACTTAAATTACGTCAGGATATCCTTACCGCTTACGAGGAGGCCAAAGCCGCTGCGCAGAAATATGTGGCCACCCGCCGCAGTGAAGAGGCGTCGAAACGGGCATTTAATTTTGCCGTAAAACGTTTCGAAATAGGGATGATCAATACTTACGAATACACGGCTACACAATCTGCATTGTACAATGCCAGTTCCTCGGTACTTTCAGCGAAATATGACCTTATCTTTAAATTGAAAGTGTTGGATTATTACATGGGAAATCCTTTAAAACTTTAAATTCAAGAAAGCCCCAAGGCAATTAAAAAACAAGAATGAAAAAAACCTTAATCTGGATATTTATTGCACTCATTGCATCGAGTCTTTTAATGTTTGGCCTGATCAAATCCGGGGTCATGGGCAAAAACAAAGGCACAAAGGTGGCCGTCGAAAAGGTTGCATTGCATGATATCATTGAAACTGTTACGGCCAGTGGAAAAATTTACCCGGTGGCGGAAGTGAAAATCAGTCCGGACGTTTCGGGTGAAATTACGGATTTGTTTATCGAAGAAGGGGATAGTGTGAAGAAGGGTCAGATTTTGGCCACAATCAACTCTACAACCTATAAAAGTATGGTTAATCGGGCCAATGCTCAGTTGAATCAAACCCGTTCCAGTGTGAGCAATGCCAATGCAGTGACCCAGCAAGCCAAGGCTCAATTGGATCAGGCCACAGCTACCTATAATCGCAACAAACAACTATTCGACGATCAGGTAATCAGTGCAGCAGAATTTGAAACAGCATTGGCTGCTTTTAAAACAGCACAGGCGAATTATAAAGCATCCATTGAAAGCATACGAGGGAATCAGTTTGGTGTTGCCAGCGCTCAGGCCAATGTGAGTGAGGCTATTCAAAATCTTCGTAAAACCACCATTTATGCGCCAATGACCGGAATTGTTTCAAAATTGTTCGTCAAGAAAGGTGAACGGGTTGTAGGAACCATGCAAATGGCCGGAACAGAAATCATGCGTGTTGCCGATATGAGTAAGATGAAAGTGGATGTGGAAGTGGGTGAAAATGATATTCAAAAAGTGAAATACGGCGATACGGCGCAAATTGAAGTGGAGGCTTATCCCAATCGTAAATTCAAAGGGTTGGTGGTACAAATTTCTCAATCAAGCACTGCAACAGGACTTCAACAAAATATTTCCTCGCTCACCGATCAGGTGACGAATTATACCGTAAGTATTGAAATCATTCCGGAGAGTTATGCCGATTTGTTATTAAAAGATATCCGTCATTTTCCGTTTCGCCCGGGTATGTCGGCAACAGTAGAAATCCGAACCAGATATAATTTACAAGTCGTAGGTGTTCCCATCAATGCTGTAACCACGCGCGAAGAAGAAGATAGTATCACTAAATCTGACGAAATTAACGAATATGTTTTTGTGGTTCGGGATGGGAAGGCTTTGTTGAGAGTGGTAAAAACAGGTACCCAGGATAATGAATATATTGAAATTTTGAGCGGCTTAAAAAATGGAGAAGAAGTCATCATTGCCCCATTCAGTGCAGTAGCTCGCGTGCTAAAGGATAAGGACAAAGTACAAATTGTGCCGAAGAAGGAATTATACGATAAAAAGAAAGAAGAATTACCGCAAGAAGAATAGCACGCAAAACAGCTATCAAATACGAAGGCTGTTGGATTTTTTACTGGCCTTCATAGCCGGTATGAAGGCGGCTAACATAGCCAGAAAAAGAACGGTACTATAAATAAGTACAAAATCCTGGGCTTGAATATCAACTGGATAGGCTTCTATCAGGAAAGCCCCGTCCTGACCTAATTTGATCCAACCGAACGCTTGCTGCCCCCATAATAAAACCAATGCCAAAATACTTCCGATACCCGCACCGATCATGGCCATCAACATACCGGTGAGTAGGAAAATATTACGGATTTGACGTTTATTCATACCCATAGCCTGAAAGATGGCGATGTCTTTTTCTTTCTCTATCACCAGCATCGACAAGGATCCGATAATGTTAAACGATGCAATAATCAACATGAGGGTTAAAATCGCAAATACTGCCCATCTTTCACTTTGCATAATAAAATAGAGGGTTCGGTTTTGCTCATATCTGGTTTCAATTTTAAAATCAGATGCACCGGGGAGTTGTTGTAATTCTTTCTTGGTTTCGTCGGCTAAAGTATTATCATGGAGTTTTAACTCGATGGCACTTAGTTGACCGTTTTGTTCGGTAAGTGCTTGTACCTGATCTAAATGGGTAAAGGCATATTGCTGATCAATTTCTTCCTGAAGCATATAGATACCACTCACCATAAAAAGTTGGGTATTGTAAACCGAAGTTGGATCAACTTGCATACCAATGGCTTCTTTACGAAATGAATAACAGAGTAACGGCAGCCCGGATTCTTCGTTTGCAGCCAAGCGATTGGAAAGTCCCAAACCCAGTACCAAGGGTGGATGGTGTTGGGAATCTGCTTCGGGCAAACTGCCATATTTGATTTTTCGACTAAAATGGGAGGTTAAATCATATGTCCGGTCAATACCTTTTAAGGTGGCAATCACCTGATTTTCATCAAAATTCAATAATACCTTTTCTTCGAGGGTATGACTGCAGGCGCCCACATTGGGGAGCGCTTGAATTTGTGCTTCAAAAGATGGACTCAAAGAAAATGTTTTACCAACTTTTGCGGTCATGCGGATATCCGGATAAAAATCCGAATACAAGTCTTTGATAAACGATTCAAAACCATTGAATACAGAAAGTACAACCAATAAAGCCGCTGTGCCTACAGCCATTGCCAACATACTGACCCAGGCAATTAACTGGATCGCCTGAGTAGATTTTTTACCCCATAAATAACGCCAGGCGATTTGAAATATCATGGGCGGTGAAATTACATCATTTTGTCGTTGATCTCAGATTTTGCAGTTGGGCCGAAAAATCTGCAAGAAAGGTCACACGAAACTTAGTTTGTCAGACACAGACCACAAGCTTCAGTGTTTTCATCAACGACTAAAAATTCAACAACGTTCATATGATACCTTATAAAAATTTATTGAAAAAAAGCAGGACATGTTATCCAGCATACCTTCCTTTCAACCTGTTTCAAACCGACAGTTGGAAAGAATCGCATCCTGATTTGTTGTCCGCACAGATCCGATTTATAAAATATTAAAATTTCATGTAGGACTCGATTTCATAGCACCTACCACCGGAACACTTTTTATGCCACCGGTTATGGGGTGGTTGAAGTAACCGAGTATCAGGCGGGAGGATATGGCAATAGTATCTGGCTTCGACGAGGTTATGGTTAGCGAACGCATGATGCGCATATGGTTAAATTGAAATCGGTTATGGGTCAAAAGTGCAACGTGGGGAGGTGATAGGCTGGGTCGGTAGCACCGCTAAAAGCACGGGACCGCATCTGCACTATGAAATAGAGCGGAATGGTGAAAAAATTGACCAGTTCCATTTTTTCTTTATTGTTCTGAAAGCAGAGAATGTTGACCGGATGTTGAAAATGGCGGAATCGGCAAATCAGCGCTTTGATTAAGCATCAGCCTAGAAATTACCTCATGGAGTAGTTAAAGGCTATTTTTTCCTGTATTTTCTATGAATGTCAAGATTCTGTCATTAAATTTGCCAAACTTCAGGCTCAAACACCTGATATTGACCAAAAATGAGTACTATCAGCGCACAAAGACAAAAAATCCATCCGCTTAAATTACTGATGTGGATAGCGATTGCCAGTATTTGTATGATGTTTGCCGGCTGGACCAGCGCCTTTATGGTGCGGAAAGCACAAGGGAATTGGCTGATATTCACCATGCCTGTTTCTTTCTGGATTTCAACGGCTGTCATTCTTCTGAGCAGTTTTACTATGCATCTTTCCGTGAAAGCCTATAAGGTCCGGGAGATGACCAAGTACAAATCCTTGTTTGGTCTGACTGCGATGTTGGGCCTTGCTTTTATGATATTACAGTTTAGTGGGTTTTACGAAATGCATAGTGCAGGCATCACCCTGAAAAGCACGGCTGAAGGCGTTTCGGGGAGTTTTATTTATGTCATTTCAGGCGTTCACTTACTGCATATGTTGGGTGGAGTCATCGCTCTGCTTTTGGTTTTTTTACGAAATCATTTGCGCACCCGAGTAAAAGTATACAGCTCCAATGGGTTGGAAATTCTGGCCACTTATTGGCATTTTGTAGATGTCCTTTGGGTTTATTTATTCTTATTCTTTTTTATCAATCAAAAATAACAGCGTTCTAGCATGAGTTCAGTAGCAATAGACAAAAAGAAGTCTTGGGGAGGCGGCCAAAGTCCGTTTAACCTGAGTTATGGGAAAATCATGATGTGGTATTTCCTCATGAGTGATGCCTTTACTTTTGGGGCTTTCCTGATTTCATACGGTACCACCCGTTTTTTTAGTAGTATTTGGCCAAATCCAAATGAAGTTTTTGCTTCTTTCCCTTGGTTTGCGCCGAATGGAGGTGCACCAATGGCCTTTGTGAGCTTGATGACTTTTATCCTCATCATCAGTTCGGTGACGATGGTATTGGCTGTACATGCCGGACATTGTCGCGATAAAGCCGGCGTGATTAAATGGATGATATGGACGATTATTGGTGGATTGGCATTCCTTTCTTGTCAGGCCTGGGAGTGGTGGCATTTGAACCATCATGGGGCCTGGTGGGGTTCATTTGTGCCTGATGCAAATGGCATTATTCCACATGTAGAAAATGTGACCCATTTTTATGGATCAGAAGTAACACCCGCATTGGTTGCTTCGGATGGTGCATTTGCTGCACATAAATTCTTTAATTTCTTTTTCAGTATTACCGGCTTTCATGGCGCCCACGTAGCTTCAGGGGTAGTGCTGAACATCATTATTTTATTAAACACCATCAATGGAACCTACGAAAAACGTGGGCATTACGAAATGGTTGAAAAGGTTGGTTTATACTGGCACTTTGTAGACCTCGTTTGGGTGTTTGTATTCACATGCTTTTATTTACTTTAAAAAATATTTATAAGGATCATATGTCACATTTCAGCGATTACGAAGCCGATCAATCCAGGTTGTACAATATCAACCATCATGAAGATAAAAATTCGGCGCACAGCAAAGCCAAAGTAAAAAAAATATGGCAGGTTACCGGTATCCTGACGATTGTTACCATCGTTGAGATTGTTTTGGGTTTATATGGAACCAATATGGGGATGCCTAAATGGCTGATTAATACATTTTTCATTGTACTCACCCTGTTTAAGGCAGGATATATCGTGAAAGTGTTTATGCATTTAGGTGATGAATTCAAAAATATGATTCTTACCGTCATGATTCCGTTGACGCTCTTCATTTGGTTTATACTCGCCTTCTTGTGGGATGGAAGTTTCTGGTTGTGGATCAATAATCATTTCAATATTCGATAAGTCTTATCTGATTCAATAAATTATACAAAACCCTCCGCAAAGGAGGGTTTTGTCGTGAAAAGAAGGGATTTCGTCCATTTTTCATTGGTACGAATTTTGTGTAAACATCAGCTTAACATTATATTTAAATTCTAAAATTGAAAGAGTATGAAGAAAATTATTTTAACCTTCCTTGCGGCTTCAGCATTGTTGCCTGATAATATGCAGGCTCAAAGGGTCTGTGGAACTGATGAACATCATCAGCATTTACTGCAAACGGATTCCGAATACGTTAAACAACGGGAACAAATTGAGCAACATACGCAGCAGTATCTGCAAAATCCCACGCAAACGCGGGCGGTAGTTACTATTCCTGTGGTTGTTCATGTGGTTTACAATACAGCAGCTCAAAATATTTCTGATGCCCAAATTCAGTCGCAAATGACCGTACTCAATAATGATTTCCGGAAATTGAATGCAGACTGGACACAGACGCCGTCAGCATTTCAGGGATTGGTGGCAGATTGTGAAGTCAATTTTTGTTTGGCTCAGCAAGATCCAAATGGTAACCCCACTAATGGTATTGTTCGTAAAAGCACATCCGTTACATCTTTTTCATCAAACAATGCTGTAAAATATGATGCTCAGGGTGGAAGTAATGCCTGGGATCGCAGTAGATATCTGAATATCTGGGTTTGTAATTTGGGTGGCGGATTGTTGGGGTATGCACAATTTCCAGGTGGCGCAGCTGCGACTGACGGTGTAGTTTGCACACATACCGGGTTCGGAACAACCGGAACCGCCGCCGCACCATTTAATAAAGGTCGGACCGCAACCCATGAAGTGGGTCACTGGTTAAATTTATACCATATTTGGGGAGATGATGGAACCGGATGTACAGGTTCTGATTTGGTGGGAGATACCCCGAATGCCGGTGGTCCGAATTATGGTTGCCCTTCATATCCAAAAGTATCATGCAGCAATGGCCCGAATGGAGACATGTTCATGAACTATATGGATTATTCAGATGATGCTTGCATGTATATGTTTACTGCGGGACAAAAAACAAGATTAAGTGCCTTATTTGCGGTGGGTGGAGCGAGAGCTTCACTCACAACTTCTAATGGATGTACACCTTCCTCTGGTGCAACTTGCGGAACACCCGGCGGTGTGAATGCCACAGGTATCACGACAAGTGGAGCAACAATCGGGTGGACAGCCGTTGCCGGAGCAAGCAGTTATAATGTACAATACAAACTTTCAACAGCCACAACCTGGACTACCACCACTTCAAGCACGAATTCTAAAGCCTTGACAGGACTAACCGCTGCTACAGCCTATAATGTGAAAGTGCAGGCTATATGTACCGGAGGAAGCAGTACTTACAGTTCGCCAATTACTTTCAACACAAGTACAGCAGGTGGCGGAGGTACATGTACCAACAACTACGAACCGAATGAAACAAGAACATCTGCTACTTCTGTGGCAGTGAATACGGATATTGTTTCAATGATTGGAACCAGTACTGATAAGGATTATTACAAAATCGTAACAACTACGGCTGCACCTAAATTAAAAGTAACCCTTACCAATTTACCTTTCGACTATGATTTAAAATTATATCGATCGAATGGTACTTTGTTGGTCACATCACAAAATGGAGGAACAAGCAGTGAAACCATTACATACAATACCGGAACCACTGGTGCAACCTATTACTTGCATGTATATGGTTATAATGGGGCGTTTAGTGCTTCGCAGTGTTATACTTTAAGAGCTAATACCAGTGCAACTAATTTCCGTTTAGACGGATCTGAGGAGCAAATGGAAAAAGCGGCACTCAATGTATTTCCGAATCCGGCCAATGACAAAGCAGGTATTCAATTCTTTGCTGTAGGAAATCAGGAAATTGTTGTAAACCTCTACAATGCCATGGGACAAAAACTCCAAAGCATTCAGGCCGTAACGGTTGAAGGAGAAAACAACTTGTATGTAGATTTGAGCAAATTCAGTTCGGGCATGTATATGTTAGAATTGATTGAAGGTGAAGAAAGAAAGATACAGAAGTTTACTATTCAGAAATAATTGATGCTTTCATTAAAAAGAAGATGGGTGGTTCAATGGAGCCACCCATCTTCTTTATGTATCAACATATTTGCAGCAGATAGTTTTGAGACCATTTCAAAAGTCATTTGGCAAAAAAGTTCAAGGCTTTTTGAATTTTTAAGTATTGAGTGATCTTGTTGATCATGATATCGTTAAAAATTCAAAGTAACGCAGAAATTTGAAGCCAAATGACTTAACCAATTATTTTTGATCGTTTTGCAACGGTCTCGTTTTTGTGGCAACGATTGAAATGTAAAGCCGGCAATCTGCTTTAGTGGTGAGGATTTGAAATGGATAGCGTACCCGACCGCCCTATAAAAACGAGCAAGGGATAGTGACATTAAATTTTGCGAATAGCGATTGATTAGAGTGAAGTTCTATCATGAACAAGGTGATCGATTTACTCAGTAATTATCAGCATTGACTCAAAATTCGGGGGGGTTGCTCATTCATACATTTCCCGTATGTTGAGTCCATTTACTTTTGGGTCATGAAATCACAACAAATACCGGGCCTACAGATACTCAATCCATTACTCATACTTGTGGCCTGCATTTTTTGTTCCAACACATCCACAGCACAAAGCGACTATCGACATAGTTTGTTAGATTATGCTGTAGCGCCGAATACAATTCTGAATACTTCGGATTTTGAAGTCAAGAATAGTCAGATTGCTGTCACCGGACTTTACGCCCCTTTAAGCAATGACATACCCGGTATTCAAAATTCATTGGGTGTAAACCGAATCTTTTTATCGCTGATTCACAATAATGGGACAATGATTCATAAAGCCTATTTGCTGAATGCGATAGATGCCTTTCAGATTCAGGCAAATTACAGGTATATTGTGCAGGAAGTAAAGGAAGACGGATTTGGTTATGTCATTTGTGGAATGATGAACAGCATCTTGACCGGCAATAGTTATTCGAGGGCTTTTGTATTAAAGGTTGATCAATGGGGGGATTATCAGTGGTTTAGAACTTATCAGATACCAGCTTCCTTATCCTGTTGTTGGAATAGCATTGAACCAATAAAAAATGCAAACAATGTTACTATTGGTTATTTGGCGGCAGGTTATCGAGTGGATAACCAATACATAAAACGAGCTGTGATGATACGGATTGATACAGTTGGTAATGTAGCGAACACCCTTTATCAATTACAGGAAGCTCCGATATTCGGCTATGCGATGCAAAGTGAGTATAGGAAAGTCATTCGTTATGATCAGCAACATTTAGCAGCAATTGGATATTGCGGATTAATTGGAGATAACTGTGGTAAGTTTTTGCAGCAAGATATCCTGTTGACGATATATTCTTTGAATCATAGTATAGCGAGTAAACGTTTAGGAACTTCTGGTTTTGGCGCATTTAACAGACGTATTGATGAAGGGATTTCTCTGGTAAAAATACCCATGGGCCTGATGCTTTTAAGTCGATATTATAATGGAAACGGGTTACCTTGTGTCACACAACCTGATCATTTAGGGTGTTTATCTCAGGTGTTGATTGGCACGCCCATGAATCCGGCAAGCTGGTTTGTGACCAAGTCATTGAAGTATAATGCCTACAGCGGATTTGGGTTTGGAGATTATCCGAAAGATTTATTGTATGAAACAGCTTCCGGGAATAGTCCAAATGTTTGGGCATATGGCCAGTATTTTGGAAACCGCAGTTATTTGTTTAGAATGAATATGACGAGCGGTAACTTTTTGCAAACGCCCCGATTGATGAATAATCATGGGGGTGCTGCGAATGTTGAATCCCGAACGATTGCCTGGAATAGTTTAAATCGGGTGATTGGTTTGACCAATTTGATGACCAATAAATATTCTGTTTTTGAAATAGTCAACAATGGCAATCAGGGTTGTAAGAGCGATTCAACATGGTTTAGTTTTTTGGGAGATAGTGTTTATACAGATTTAAGAAACCATGATTCATTGACTTGTTTATCGTATTTCGTTCAACATTTTAGTTCGGATGTGACGGTAAACCAGACAAATTTATGCGGAACTTTGGTTGCACGGCCGGTGCAGGGGGGAGGGAAAGTTGAAGGGGGTAGTGATTTGAAACTTTTTCCAAATCCGGCCGACAACCAATTAACATTACGATTTAATTTGGAAAACAAAAGTGATTGTAGGGTAAGAATTTATCATTTGTTGGGAAGAGGGGTGTTTGATCGGCGATATGTTGGATTGGATGAGGGCGTTCAGGATTTAACCATGGATGTGTCGGGGTTAAGTGCAGGCGTATATATGCTGGTGTTGGATCATAGTTGGGGCGTGCAAGCGCTGCGATTCGTAAAACATTGATGGAGGAATGTGGTTGGCGCCATTTAAACATCAAATGTTAAACGTCCGTATATAAGCCTTGTTGGAAAAGGTTGAACGGGATACAGGCGGTAAAAGGATCGTGAGGTCGGATTTACCGGAAAGAATAATCAACGCTAAAGAGTTGATGTGTCGATGTAGGGATTTGTGAAGAAAGGAATCTCAGATGAACGTCCAGTGAACAAACAACACCGAATGAGCACCAAAAGAGCCGGCCATAGGCCGGCTCTTAACATTTTAAGCCAAATGATATGATTGATCTGAGTCTGGGTTTAATCATTCACATGGGTGACGTTTCTCCTGAATTCATTTCACAAAACGAATGGTCTCTCGATGATTTAGGTTGAATCGAATACTAATGCTTGCTCAAGTATTCTGCTACACCAGCGTGGTCAGCTTTCATACCACTTTTACCTTTATTCCAGTTAGCAGGACAAACTTCTCCATTCTCCTCGTTAAACTGCAAGGCATCTAGAACCCGAATTGCCTCATCCACATTACGACCAAGAGGTAAGTCATTGACCAATTCATGACGAACTTTTCCATCGCGATCAATCAGGAATAATGCTCTGTAGGCAACTAATTCACCTTCTGCTTCCATTTGACCCATGTCGTCGTATCCCCATTCTCCAACCAAGACATCGTAGTTGAATGAAATGGTTTTATTTGTATCTGCAACAATTGGATAAGTAACACCCTGTATTCCCCCTCTTTCTTTTGGCATTTGCAGCCATCCCCAATGTGATTGTTCCGTATCGGTTGAAACTGCAATGACTTCGCAATTCCTTGATTTAAATTCATCCAATTTCTCCTGGAAGGCGTGCAATTCTGTTGGACAGACAAAAGTGAAGTCTTTGGGATAAAAAAACAGAATAACATATTTACCTACATATTGTTCCAGACTAAAATTGTCAACAATTTCAATTCCATTGATAACCGCTTTTGCATTGAATGCGGGTGCTTTTTTTCCGACTAATACTGCCATGTGTTGTTTATTTAAGAGGTCAAAATTAATGTAAGATTTGATTTTTAGGCTATATAATGAATTAAAAATTATAGATATTATTTATATTAAAATATGAAATCTGGTTGGATAAAATGGATGTGCTTCAATCCGACTGCGCGTTTCTATCCGGAAATTAAGGAATCACCTGTTTTTCTGAATGGATTAGTCGCGAACATGTATTTTTGCCGGCGATGAACAAGTTGCTATTATTCCTCGGTTTGGGGGTGTTTTTTTTAGGGGCCTGTCAACAAGTCATTGAATTAGAAGGACAGTTGGATCAAAGCCCTGCTCAATCATTTCGATTAGAAGAATTAGATATCGAAGAAAATCGGTTTGTCGATAGTGGAAGGGTAGATGAGAAAGGTCATTTTAAGCTTACGGCCAAAATAGATGAAGAGGGCCTTTACCGGATAAAATTTGAACAAAATAAATACATTCTGTTGGCCATGAAAGAAGGCGAACAGATTCAGATTAAAGGCGATTGGAATCAATTAGAAGATTATCAGGTGAACGGGTCATCCGGAAGCATGTCATTGAAAAGTTTTTTGGTTAATCTGCGCGAAAATATCAAGGACATCCGAACGATGCAGTTGATTATTGATTCTATTGAAACCCGTCCGAATAACGACTCCATCCTCAGTATGGCTAAAGAGGATATGCGCATTATTAATGTACGTTTTATGGATTATGTAAAAAAATTTGCAGATACAACACAGAGTGTGACAAGTGCATTATTTGCCGTAAATATTATCAATCCTGCATTTGAAGGCCCCTATGTTCGTAAGTTCTATGAACAAGTGACGAACAGATTTCCCGAATCAAAAAAAGCAAAAGCATTTGCAGATCGTTTTTTAAAAGGCAGTGCAAGTGCAGCACCTGCAACAACCACGAAAGCCTCAAACGGAAATCCGGCAGCAGATTTTAGTGCCTCTACTCCTGACGGCCAATCACTTTCTTTAAGTTCCCTCAAAGGCAAATGGGTGCTCATCGACTTTTGGGCTTCCTGGTGTGCACCATGCCGGGCAGAGAATCCAAATGTTGTTCGTGCGTTTCAACAATTTTCTCAGAAAAATTTTACCATTCTCGGCGTTTCGCTCGATACCAGCAAGGAGAAATGGATTGAGGCTATTGCGAAAGATCAGCTGAAGTGGTATCATGTGAGTGAATTGAAAGGTTGGAGCAGCGCTATTGCCCGCAATTATGGCGTTGAAAGTATTCCACAAAATTTTTTGGTAGATCCAAATGGAAATATAGTCGCAACGAATTTAAAAGGGGATGGCCTCATCCAAAAACTTTCGGAGCTGCTCAAATAAAGGTTTATGTACAATCTTGTAAAAAAAATTCTGTTCAGGTACGATCCCGAACAAGCGCATTATAAGGTCATGCGTTGGTTGGCCAAAACCTATAATGTTGGAATTGGGAAAAAGTATCTGGAAAGCAATTATAGTTTCCATCACCCCTTATTGGAAAGAACTGTTTTTGGTTTAAAATTTAAAAATCCGGTGGGTCTTGCAGCAGGGTTTGATAAAGATGCCATGTTTATTGATGAACTTGCTTGCCTAGGCTTTGGTTTCATTGAAATAGGCACGCTCACACCCAAACCTCAGGATGGTAACGAGAAACCCCGTTTGTTCCGATTCCCGGAAGATTCAGCTATTATCAATCGAATGGGATTTAATAATCAGGGTGTGGACGCGGCTGTGGAAAGACTCAAGAAAAGAAAAACCAATATCATCATTGGAGGTAATATTGGAAAAAACAAGCAGACGCCCAATGAAAATGCCATCGATGATTATGCTTATTGTTTTAAAAAGTTATTTGATGTGGTCGATTATTTTGTGGTTAATGTGAGTAGTCCCAATACACCAAACTTGCGGGCTTTGCAGGAAAAGGAACCCCTTCAGGCTTTATTGATGCATTTACAAAACCTCAATTTAAGTTATCCTAAACCCAAGCCAATCCTACTCAAGATCGCACCTGATTTAAATGAAAGTCAATTAGATGATGTAATAAACATTGTGCAAACTGTGCGTTTGAGCGGCATCGTCGCCACAAATACCACCATCGACCGGGAAGGCTTAACAGGAGATAAAAAAATGATTGCAGATACAGGTGCCGGGGGTGTTAGTGGAAAACCACTCAAACAACGAAGTACAGAAATTATCAGATATATTCACCAAAAAAGCGAAGGAAATATACCGATGATTGCCGTTGGTGGAATTTTTAATGGAGATGATGCCCGTGAAAAATTAGAGGCGGGAGCTAGCTTGGTACAGGTTTACACAGGGTTCATTTATCAGGGACCGGCCATTGCGAAAAATATTTGTAAAGCAATTTTAAATACATAAAAAACATGGAACACTTACTGAATGTGGATGCAATCATAAGTTTGATCACACTGACGATACTTGAAATCGTGTTAGGCGTTGATAATGTGATATTTGTTTCTATCATTATGGGGCGTTTGGATAAAGTCAAACAAGCCACTGCCCGAAAAATATGGATGTTTACCGGTATTGGGGTAAGAGTCATCTTGTTGTTGAGTTTGACTTGGTTGGTAAAAAATGGGAGTGCAGAGCTGTTTGCTATTTGGGGTAAATCCTTTAATTTAAGGGGTTTGATTATGTTGGGTGGAGGGCTGTTTCTTCTTATCAAAACAGTGAGTGAAATTCATCAAAAGCTGGAAGGTATAGAGCATCATGGTGGAAAACAAAAAGCAGTGACTGCTACTTTGGCGCAAGTTGTGATACAAATGATGTTGGTAGATATGGTTTTTTCTTTCGATAGTATCATCACTGCGGTCGGAATGGCACAACATGTAGAGATTATGATTATCGCAGTGATTGCCGCTATGGTTGTGATGTTTTTATTCTCATCCCGCATTGCAGCATTTATTGAAAAGCATCCAACCGTAAAAATGTTAGCTCTTTCATTTTTGGTGATGATTGGGGTGGTGCTCTTGGTAGAAGGTTGGGATGCAGAAAAGGCCCATGATTTACACTTGAAACATTACGTCTACTTTGCCATGGCCTTTTCTTTTGGTGTGGAACTACTCAATATGCAATGGCGAAAACGCGCTGAGAAACCGGTTGATTTACATGAGCCGGAACTCGATGAAAGTATGAAGTCATAACGGAATTTTTATCATCTTCAATTGGAAAAGACTTGTTACCCCAAAGGCAAAATTTTGTCACAAATGACCAATTATCGGTTGGAGCGTTTATGAAATTGTTATCGCTGCTTACTTGACTTCAATTCTCGAAGTATTGATGCTTCGTTTATTTTGAATCCGTACAAAGTACAATCCTTTTTCAGTGTGCGGGATAAATAAATTTCCGGGTTTATGATGGTATTGTTTGTAAATCATTTTTCCATCGGCATTAAACAGTTCCACCATGGTTTTTTCTTGAAGGCTTCGTAAACTGATTTTCATAGCATTTGAATTAAAACAAAACGTAATCCGCTTTTGAGGTATTCAAGCATTCTTAGCTTGAATATTATTCCGATTCCACTTGACAATCCAATTAGTTTGAGGACTATTATTCTTTGGAATTGGTTTTGCTTCATCCAAATATTGCGGGTCGATACAACATGAGGAATGAACCTACAAGCCATTACAATAAGTGCCTTGGACTGGGTTAATCAGCGCACTTAACCGTTTAAAAAGTAACAGATTTTGGGAAGATATTACAACCAAAAGCTTACCGGACAACAATAGCAAGGATATTCCTACCAGCAATATCTTCCGGAATGAAGTCGAACAATTACATCACTGCTCGGATTGCTTCACGAATAACTGAACATGCTTCTTTGATTTCTTCTTCCTGTATGCTGAGCGGTGGGGCAATTCGCAAGGCATTTGCTGCAAATAAAAACCAATCGGTGAATACACCTGTTGCAAATTTTTTTTTGTTCAGACAAGCATCTATCACCTTCTTATTTTGTGCGTAATTATCAAAATGAAGTGCCATCAGTAATCCACAACTATTGAGCTTCAACCCGGTTGCAGATAATTCACGATGAAACAATGCTTCCTTTTTGCTGACATCCTGAATAAGATTGCTCTCTTTCAAATATTTTAATCCGGCCAATCCCGCAGCACAACAAACCGGATGACCACCAAAAGTAGTAATATGACCCAATACCGGATCTTTAGCCAATTGATCCATTTTATCTTTGGAGGTAATAAAAGCACCCATTGGCATACCTGCACCTAAGGCTTTCCCTAATAATAGGACATCAGGCTTAATTCCACATTGTTCGAATCGGAAGAGGGAACCTGTGCGCCCAAATGCAGTTTGTATTTCATCCAGAATCAAAAGAGTACCGGTTTCACGACAACGGGTTTGAATCGCCTGGAGCCATCGATTGTCCGGAAGAATAACGCCTGCTTCACTTTGCACCGGCTCCAGAATGATACAGGCGGTTTCGTGGTTAATGGCCTCTATGGCCTCCTCACTGTCATAATTAAATTGCCGGATGCCCGGAATGAGCGGACGAAAAGCTTGTTGCCAGTATTCACTACCCATAACGCTCAGCGCGCCTTGCGTACTGCCATGATAGGAGTTTTTGAACGAAATCATGTGTTGTCTACCGGTAATCCTTTTCGCCAATTTCATAGCTCCTTCAGTTGCCTCACTTCCACTGTTGGTGAAATAGATGGCATCTAATGTTTCCGGCAAGAGCCGACTGAGAGCTTCAGCAAACAGGACCTGTTGACTTTGAATCACTTCACCATAAACCATGACGTGTATATATTGATCCACTTGCGTTTTAATGGCGTCCTTCACTTTTTGATTGCCGTGGCCAACATGACAAACACTAATACCGCCGATTAAATCAATGAATGGATGTCCATCCTGATCAAATAAATAACTTCCCTCGGCGCGACTTACTTCAAAACAAAGGGGCGTTTCGGAAGTTTGTGCATTGTGTTGTAAAAATAATTGCCTCAGATTCATGGTTTGCAAAGTTATGCTAATGTCTTTGTCCTACATCCTTACTGAATATGTTTGAGAGCGATTCCCTTGTATTATCTTCGAAGCCTAAACTGAAATATGCAAAAAGCACTCATTCTTCCTGTCAAAGGGGTCTCTCCTCAAATTCCTGAAAGTTGTTTTCTCGCACCAAACGCCACCGTGGTAGGAGATGTGGTGATGGGCCAAGAATGTAGTGTATGGTTTAATGCAGTCATTCGCGGCGATGTCAACAGCATTCGCATAGGAAATAAAGTCAATATTCAAGATGGAGCTTGTATCCATTGTACCTACGAAAAAACAAAAACGATTATCGGCGACCGGGTATCAATCGGTCATCATGCCCTGGTACACGGTTGCACACTGGAAGAAAATGTATTGATTGGGATGGGTGCTATTGTGATGGATAATGCCTTCGTGGGCACAAATACAATTATTGCTGCGGGCGCAGTAGTCCTTGAAAATATGCAATGTGAAAGTGGAAGTATTTATGCCGGAGTTCCAGCAAAAAAAGTGAAGGATATTTCGCAGGAACTGATTCAAGGAGAAATTAACCGCATCGCCGAAAATTACGTCATGTATAGTGGTTGGTTTAAATCTTAAAAATGGTTCGAAAATTTGCACTGCTTCCGTTTATCATCATCATTCACTTTTCGGCTTGTAAACAAATAGAATCTTTCAGGCCAATAATTCTGAAAGGGAGTATTTGGGATGAATTGGCAGATACGGCTGTCACTGAAGTGGATTTAGAATTTTATCTCATCGAGAAAATTTCTGACAATCAAGGGTCATCGACTAAATTATCATCGGTTCCACTGCCTTGCGATGTTATCATTCAACCGAATGGTCAGTATGAACTAACATGTGCCAACCCGGGAGAGAGTGCATATGGATATGTACTCAGCTGGAAACCGCGTAATAGTTTGTATTATGATATCCCTAATCCGGAAGGAATCATCGATGTCAATACAAGGAATCAAGTATTTTATAGTGGGCTCAATCAAATAAAGCGTCTACAAATATGGAGGCGAACAATCATTGCCGCCCACTTTCAGGATGATGTACCTTATCTGCCAAATGGGGCCAACATGCAATTTATTTGTGGTGCAGCTAACATAAAATGGCTCCGGCAGTCGAATGATACCACATTTTATATTCCGGTCAGAAGGAATATCACCACACTCAATAATTTTGTAGTCAACGGCGATACCTTGTTATTTCAGTATTTCAATGTAAATCCTTTCACGGATACGCTCGACAAGTACTACAATTATTAAGTTGCTCACTCCTCATTTGATTTGAGGAGATGATTCTGATAATTTAAGGCTTCATTAAACCAATAAAAGCCAAATTATTCGATTCCCAGTATAAAAAATCCAAGCCATCTACTACACCATCCCCATTCAGGTCTGAATCAAAATAACCTGCCGCAAAATTTAAGTTATCTGTTTCCCAGACCACAAAATCTAATCCGTCAATTACACCATCCTGATTCATATCTCCCATATAAAACCCCCAAATGCCTGCGGTAATTTCACGCTGATTGTTTCCAAAAGCCAAGGATGCCGATGTGCTGAAATCATAGCTGACATTACTACTCATCGTCACCGGATTGGCGGTCCAGGTTTCTAAAGCAGAACGATGTTTAACTGCGATGTAATACGAATTGCCATTTAGGCTGGCAGGAAAATCAAGCAACATGTGCCCACTGGTTTGAAGGATTTGAGATGCACTATAAACTACATTATAGGGAGCAATGGTTTCATGCCATTCCACCAGCATCGTATCGACTGATGTTGAGGCAGGATTCGGATCAACACCCTGATTGAATAATACAGGTCTTGACAGTCCGGCAGCATCATAATAACCTTCCGTATGCAGTTTGATATCCAAGGTGCTAAAACAGTTATTTACAGTTACGTTCACCATATTGGAACTAGCCTGAGAGGAAGGTTTGATAGTAAAAATCGTATTTGGTCGTCGCGTCGAGACACCCGTTCCGGTATTCTGATTACAAGGATTCGAAATACCATTTATGCGGTAAAACGTACAGGCATTAAAGCCGGCAGTGCTATAATAATTTCGATATGCAGAAGTGCCGGTACTATTTCCGTTATAACAGATTTCCATAAGAATATTCGAACTTCCATCCCAATTAAATGGAGTGCTCAAAATCATGTCATTTTGAGTGTTGTTGATAGGCGTGTAATTCAAAGGCCCCAATACATTTACCCAAGTTGGATTCTGGAAAGTTGTTGTGGTAGCTGTCAGGGAGGTATGCGCTAGTTTAATGGAATAATTGTTCAACGTATTCGGATTTCCCAAGGCATTGATAAGACTGAAACTCAAGGCCTGAATTTCCCCTGCAGCCATTCCTAATGTGTTCAGTTCCGAAGCCCTGTACAAATATTGAATTCGTGCATTTCCGTAAGATGTCGGAAAAACTGCTCCGGCCACACTATTGGTACCGCCGGTTGCTGAACTTGTGCTGGTGTCGGTTCCGGAAATGTATTCGCTCTCACAAGGTGATTGTGAAGTGATTTCGCATATAATGGATTCGCCATTGTTGAAGGAAGAACTGGAATACGTTGCACTGTTCGTGCCAATATTATTTCCGTTTACCTTCCATTGGTACTGAATCGGATTCCCTCCATTGCTAACATTGGCGGTGAATGTCAGAGGATCTCCGTTACAAATAATGGCGGACAAAGGACTAATAGTTACCGTAGGTGGAGTGCTGCCAAATATGTTCATGATCACGGTGTTGGAAGTTGCTACGGCCGGGCTTGCACAGCTCAGGGAACTGGTCATTTCACAACTTACCTGATCACCATTGTTTAGGTTATTCGTGGTGTAAAGGGCACCATTGTTTCCGACATTGTTTCCGTTTAATTTCCATTGATAAATCGGACTGCCACCATTAACAGCTGCAGCGTTAAAGCTTACACTAACACCACTGCAAATATTGTTCGCAGAGGCAGTTATACTCACGGAGGAAGCCAGCGGAGGTGTGATTGTCATGGTCAGGATATTGGAGTTGGCAGTGCTCGTAATTGAACAAGGGTTATTGGAGGTAATGGTACAGGAAACAAGGTTTCCGTTGCTTAGAGTATTGCTGCTATATGTTGCGCTATTGGTACCAACATTGTTACCATTCACCTTCCATTGGTATATTGGATTATTACCGGCATTGTTGGCCACAGCAGTAAACGTTGCATTGCCGCCAGCACAAATTGTTGTTACAACCGTCGAAATGCTCACCGTTGGTGTACTTGAATTCCCAACGGTTATTGTAATTGCATTCGAATTAACACTAAATAACTTGGCGTGCATTAGGGTCATATTGGGTCGGTTGGAAGTTGTTATTCCCGTCGTCTGAGTACATGCGCCTGCACCTGCTGTGCCATCGGCCTGATAAAAAACAGAGGAAACAAATCCAGGGTTGCTAATTGTATTTTGGTAAGCCGAGGTACCTATTACCTGATTAGAAAAACAGATATCCACTAATACATTTGATGAGCCATTCCAGAGAAATGGTGTCGAGAATGTATGTGTATTCAGTGAGGCTGTGACGGGTGTATAATTTTGTGGACCGAAAACAGTAGTCCACGTAGGATTTATAAAACTCGTTGTTGAAACGGTATTGCTGACATTGGCCATTTTGATGGTATATCCATTCATAGTAGGTGGATTACCAACATTAGAGGTCGATACGTTAAAGCCTATGCTCTGGATTAAGCCACTGCTGATCAAGCCAAGCGTATTGAGTTCACTCGCTCGAATGATATATTGTTGCCGACCATTGCCATAATAGGTTGGATATGCAGCACCTGATCCACTTGTTGTTGTATTGGTTCCTGCTCCTGTTCCCACCGTAACAGTAATCGGGCAAGTTGAGTATGTGGAATAATCACAAGTAACGACCTGGCCATTCGTCAGACTATTGGTGGTATAAGTTGAACTATTGGTTCCAACATTTACCCCATCCACTTTCCATTGAAAAGAAGGATTCAATCCGGGATTGACAGGTATTGCAGTAAAGGTGACTGAATTACCCGAGCATATTGTACTCGCACTGGCAGAGATGCTAATACTTGGCGTTACCACCACATTGACATTCACCGTGATTGCATTTGATGTAGCTACCGGGTTGCTGACGCAGGTGGAATTTGAAGTGAGTACACAAGTCACAATTTGCCCATTGGTCAGGTTATTGGATGTAAAAGAAGCGCTGTTGTTACCTACATTCACCCCATTTACCTTCCATTGATAAGAAGGTGCGGCGCCGCCGTTGACAGCGGTAGCCGTAAAGATAACTTGTGTACCTGCGCAAAAAGTGGTTTGGGAGGCATTGATGGTCACAATGGCTGGTGTTGGGTTGTTCACTACTACCGAAATACTGTTTGAGGTAGCAGGATTATTTCCTACTCCTGCTAAATTGGATGTCATCACGCAGGTCACAATCTGTCCATTGCTTAGGGAGCTGCTGGTAAATGTTGGACTGTTGGTACCAACATTCACGCCATTCACCTTCCACTGATAATCCGGTGCTGTACCGCCATTTGTAGGGGAAGCGGTAAAGGTGAGTGATTCTCCTAAGCAAGCCGGAGAGGATCCTGCCGTTTGGGTAATATTTACAAAGGCATTGTTGCTGCATGGAGCAATTTGCCAGGAGAAGATCCGCGTTCGGGCAGCACTGCCCCCTGATGTACCGCCCATATATTCGCCGGTATGCCAAAAAGTAATTCCATCCGGGTCAAGTGAGGTTTGGGCATAATCACCTACACGATTTGTACCTGTTTGATAACCTGTACCGGCAATCGCAACCACTTCAGAAATCGGCAGGGTGCCAAGTGGGTCACACTCCCTTCGTCCTGCATAGCACAAACTGGCGAATATGTTTGAGGAATTGGATTTTAAATAAGCGATTCCGATACATCCATTGTTATCCATGGCAATACTTCCCATCCAACGGGTATTGGTATCTGGTGCATAAATGCCTTGTTGATGAATGGACCAGCTTTGGTTACTTTGATTTTGCCTTAGTTCGCACCACATGATGCTACGTTGGGTTGGACTAATTTTTACCCACCAGTTTAATACTACCGAATTGTATCCGGCCCAAGATTTCCATTGTGAGCGATACGTCGTAGTAGCTCCAATGCCGTCCAGTTTTTGTGTAGTGCCCGGTTGCGGACAATCATTCCAGTTCACATCATACGAAGCATCGAAGGCGGCTGTGTTTAGTACTGCTGCCTGAGTAATCGTTGCAGTAGGTGTTGTTGGAACCCAATTCACACTCATCTGATAAATTTGTACAGCATCCGTATAGGCAACATTCCAGGCATTATCGGAATAGGAGAATATCGGGCAGGGGGTTCCTGACGGAGGTAATACTCCATCAGAAGCATCGCCTGCCAAAGGGCAGAAAAAGCCCCCCCCTTGTGGAGGAGCATAGGAAGTAAATAGACTGCGGCTTGTAGGGTTTCCAATCAACATTTGACTTCTTTCAAATGCAAATACTTTTTGAGGTTGGTTGGAAGTCATATAATACCCATCCTGCCAGACAGAAAATTTTAAATAATCCGGAAACGAGGGAGAAACATAGGTATAGGTATAATACGAACCGGTAGGGTCGCCGCTTGTAGAAATGGCGATATATATTTTTCGGTCAGCTTGTGTGCCGAACTGAGCCAATAACCAACGATTGGCGGGTTTGTCGTACAAAACAATGGGGTCGCCGGAATTCCCGGTTGCAGGGCTCCATAAGTTACCCAGGGTTCCGGTAAGAATAACTGTGCCTGTGGATTTATTATGCACTTTAAAAGTGGTGCTGTTAATCATTTGTACGTAATGATTCGGACCGGCAGCGCCACTTGGGTCATAGGGTCTGAAACCCGATGCGGTTTGTCCGACCCAATTAGTCAGAGGTGTTTTCCCGGGCATGCTTCCTTCCTCTTTTTGAATGATGGAAGGGTCGTTTCCATATTCCGGGCCGTCGTTAATATCAAAACGAAAAAAATGACTTTTACGATTATTTTTTCGGTCTGGAGATTCTGGCTTTTTACGAGGTTCATCTTCAATCACCGGGTTTTCGGCAAAAATATCCCGAAGTGGTCTGGTAATATGAAAATCCGAACAAGGGATGACTTCTGTTCGCGAGGCAATATTGGTTTGCGCAATCAAGCTCGAGCTGCCAAGTATCAGAAAAAGCAAAAGAAAATGTTGTTTCATGACAATAAGTTTAAATGGGTTGGCATAATCAAAGCCGCCCGCACTACCGACGCGGTTTACGGTTCGTATCTCTTCATTTTATGCATCGACCAACATCAAATTTAATTGTCTGTCCACAAGATGTGGAATAATTGGCCAATTATTCGGATAAAAAGTGTTGAAACAACAGTTGAAGTACTTCTTTTTAAGTAAATCACTGGCTGATTAGGAAAAATGTATCAACAATCAGGTATTCGAGTTGTTGTTTATTGTAAGCTGAAAGGGTTAATCGAATCCACATTTCACAGAGAAAAAACACCCATCTTCTCCGAATTTACAGATAAAGGTTCCCCCCAAATCGTGGTAGGCCTCTTCAGCGGAATATGAATCTGCATTAGCCGACTTCGGCATATCAGTTATTAGAAACTTGGTTGAAAATGGGGACATTTTATTTTTTTTGAAATTCTAGTAATTACATTAGACCCCTTATGCTTAAAGCGATCAAATTTTTTAAAGATTTATTTCTGTTTGTGCCTGTCAGCCTTGTATTTCAGCCAATTGCAAGGTATCTAGCTTTTATTTATTACTATAATTTGTTGGTCCGTTGGATTTATAAAAACAAAAAGGGGATTACTTTGAATGATTTTTATTCACCTTTTCGCGATTACCACAAACGATCTAACCTCTATCAATATATTCTGGATCAGTATCAACTTTCTCAACAACAAGTGCTTTATATGGAGTTCGGTGTGGCTTCGGGTGTTTCTTTCAGATGGTGGCTGCAAAACAACCAACATCCATCGTCCGCCTTTTTTGGCTTTGATACCTTCGAAGGATTACCGGAGGATTGGGGCGTTTATCGCAAGGGAGATATGTCATCTCAGATTCCTCAAATTGATGACCAAAGGGGGCATTTCATCAAAGGACTTTTTCAGGATACCTTTTTGGGTTTTGTTGAACAAAATATTGAACAGCTTAAATCACCCACACAAAAGGTAATTCATTTAGATGCAGATTTATATACCGCAACCGCTTTCGTTTTATCGCAACTTTATCCTTATTTACGCAAGGGAGATTTGATTCTCTTCGATGAGTTCAATGTGGCTATGCATGAGTTTAAAGCCTTTCATGAATTTACAACTAATTTTCACGTTAATTTACAGCCCGTTGCAGCTGTCAATAATTTTTACCAAACGGCATTTGTCGTAGCATAGCTCAATTCTGTCGACTACATTTTATCAAAAAAAGCACCTTTGGTTTATTGCTTTCCAAAGGTGCTTCGATGGGTATGTGACTACCCAAATAAATTAAAATTGATAGCTAACCGTCAAGCCGATATTTGTACCCAATCTTGTTCGGATGACTGAGTAGTCTTTAGATTTTTGATAAGCATTTTCATCACGAACGATTTTATACTTTTCATCAATGTTGTAATAGAAAACTTGTGGATTGCTTATGATATCGGATAGATTTAATTTTACTTCAATTTTTTTGAAGAACTTTTTGCTCAGGCTAAAATCCAACACATTACGAGGGGCTTCATAAAGTTCAGGAATTTCACCATTCCCTACCGCAAATATTCTTTCTCCAATACGGTTAAATACCAAGGTAGCTGAAATGTTGGATTGAGGATGCGTGAATGCGGCACCTCCATTCAAAATATATGGAGATTGTCCTTGCATCGGACGATTATATTTCATTTCTTCCCCGGATGTGCTTTTGGTAATCACTTCTACATTCGATTGAATATATGCAAGGTTACCGAATACAACTAACTGGCTCCAGATAGAATTTGCATTACTGCTAAGCATAGATAATGATTTTCTGAATTCCAATTCCAATCCATAACTGTTGGCATGAGGAACATTCACATAACTGAAAACTTTTTGAGTGGTTGTTAGCCCAAATGGAACAGTCGTTTCAATCGGGTTGCTGAAATTTTTATAGAAAACAGAACCTGAAATCATTTCACCTTTACCCATAAAATACTCATAACGTAGGTCAATATTCGCGATAGTCGTTTGTTTTAAATCCGGATTACCTGTGAATGTTGCTGACAAATTATAGTCATAGAATGATGCTGGCGAAAGTTCACGGAATTCAGGACGAGACAAGGTTTGAGAAGCACACAAACGGATATTTGTTTTTTTATTCATCAAATACGTCAAATTAACTGAAGGTAAAAAGTTCGTATTTTCTTTAGCAATTTCCAGATCTCCGGGTTTTAATACACCTGTTACGATACTTTGATCAAATTTTTCAACACGAATCCCAAACACCGCTCTGAATTTTTCAGCAATTAAATTATCACTCATGAGGTAGGCCGCTTGTAAAGCCGACTGGGCCTCGTATTGATCTTGTGGCTGAGAGGCATCGCTCAGGACAAATCCATTGCTTCTGATATTTTCAACCGCGAATAATTCTTCTTCAGGTTTAGTCAGGATACTTTGATCAAAGCCCGCCGATTTAGCGCGTACATAAGCTAACACACGGGCTTCATATTCACGTTGTTTTCTCTGGTAGTAAAATCCAGCTTTAAGAGTTTGACCCGATTTACCTAATTTATACGGAATGCTCACATCTGCATTCGAATTGTATATTTCTTCCTGTGTATTTGAAAAGAATCTACCCATAAAAAATGGATTCGGGAACGTGGTCACATTCGGATTGAAGTTCTCCGTTGGTGCGTCATAGTTACGGGTATAATAGGAACGTCGCAAATCAGGAATGGTTCGCGCAATTTGATTCCGACCAACTCCTAATTGCAATTTGATATTTCGTTTTGAAATCAGGTGCTCACTGCTCAATTGATTACTCAACAATTGATTGCTTGAAAACCACAATGCATTGCCTTTGATATAATATTCGTTGTCCATGAAATCACCACTGCGACGGACGGTCTGATCATCGCTGTTGATTGTAAAGGTGTTTTTAAATTGAATTTTATGACGTCCGTTGAATTTGGCGCCCATATTTAACATCGCACCTACTAACACATTATCGCGCGAAACGGTATCCTGAAAATCGTAGGCCTCCGTTGTACCGTTCACTTCGTTTCGGTTTACAAAAAGGGTTCGTTGATTGCGGCTGTATGATAATGCACCAATCACACCGATGCTGCTATTTTTGTTCAGGTGTTTCACATATCCACCCGATAATTGTAAACTCCGGAATGGTGTCATGCTGTTATATTTTTTGGTACTCCAGGTGTTTTCGAACAATTTTGAAGCTTCCACGCGTTGATCGAGGGTATATTGTGACAGCGGTTGATTTAATGTTTGCTTACTGGGGAAGGCCTCCGGAATCACACGCATTTTTTTATCAAATCCTAAAAAGTCCGTTGAACTGTTTTTGCTATCATAGTATGGTTTGAAGGTAGAGATGGTATTCATCCCGGTTCCCATTTGAATATTTAAGAAGTTTTCATTCGGAATGTCTTTGGTACTTAAATCAATAATTCCACCGGCAAATTCTCCCGGGCGATCCGGAGTTGCTGCTTTCAGAATCACGATATTGTCCAGGAGATTAGCCGGAAATATATCAAATGAAAAGGCTTTACGATCTGCTTCGGAACTTGGTAAAATATCGCCGTTCAACATCGCCAGATTATATCGATCGGCTAATCCGCGAATCACCGCGAATTTATTATCGGCCATACTCACACCACTCACACGTTTTAAAACGTCACCGGTATTACGATCCGGGGTTTTTTTAATCATTTCAGCAGATATTCCATCCGATATGGTCGACATATTTTTTTGTTGTAATTGCAATGCATTGATACTTTCTTTTTTTGCTTGTGTTTTGACAACTACTTCTTTCAAACCTTTCCCGGTTCTTTCCATCACGATGGTCAAAAAATCGCTCACGCCGTTTTTTACAATCACACCGGCCACGCTTTTTTTATCGAACGATACATAGGTGACCAATAAATTGTAGGTGCCGTCTTCCATATTTCGAAGTGTAAATTTTCCGTCGAGATCGGTTTTAACGCCCTGGCTGCCACCTTCAATCATCACAGTTGCACCAATTAGAACATCTCCCTTTTCATCAATGACTTTTCCGTTGATGATTCCGGTACCGGCAAAACTGTTGAAGGAGATAGAAATCAACAGTAAAAAGGATAAAAATGGTTTCATTGTTATTGTAAGATTTTTATACATTGAATGAGGTCGGGAAAGGTGTTTTTTTGATCTTTTGAGTGTGTTAGATCAAGGTCTCAATTCCCTTACAACCCTCGTTGGTATTGCATTGCAAAGGTAGAAACCACAAGGGCCGCCTCAATGAAATATATATTATCCCTGTGTTTCTTTAATATTACCTAAACATTACCAAATTGAAAAAAATGCCCAAAATCGGGCTCTAATATGAACTTAATGTTAAGTCTGTCCGTTAAAGGTTTTGAGTAGCCTGAAAGGCCTCATTACTTAACAATTTATTAAAGGTGCCTTGTTAGTCACCCTGCACTGAATTCTCCTGCAAGGGCACCAAATCGTAAGTGTCTCTGAAAATATTTTCATCCACAACCCACAGATCTCCATGCTCGCCCAACATCAACCAATCTTTGGGTTTTCCCTGCATCACGCCTTCCAATGTTTCAACCGTAAAGGTTTCTTTGATTTGTATACATCGAACAGGAATCGGTTTTTTAACGGCCTGTATAAAAGGTAAGTCAGGAATCTGATGGATGGAAAATGATTTTGACATATCGCAAATTTTAACCCAAATGATGGGGCCACAAAATATTTATTTAAATAATCACCATTTAGGGCGGCCAGGTACGCTATCCAGATCAAGTCCCCTGCAGTCCGCCCGTGATGCGGGATTTCCGTTTGTATGCCCGTAAGACGACTTCGTTATTTTATATCCTCCAGCTTCGGGCATATTACTGCAATACCGGCGCGCTTAATCGCAGTCGCATAACTGAGCTCTATCAAGGATGTATGTTTCATAAGGTATTTTGATATTCTCAATCCCCTGTCCTGGGGTAAAACAATACATGGTATCATGCATTCAACTTGTAAAACTACAGGTAGTTTGGTACTTTCAAGTGGTGCCAAAGCTTTAGGAAATTGGAATTAATGTAGAGATTAACAAGTTAACCAATTGAGTTGAAAATGTGGTTACTGCAGATAGTTTTTCAACAGATATTTCTTTTGTTTCTATAGCCGATTTAAAGCAAGTTTCTAAAAAAACAATTGGCAATTTGATTGGCAATTTGAATTTGCACAGCCGGAAAGAGATATTTAGGGCCGGCTGTTTAATGTGAAAGTATTTGATATCAGTAGATTCAGGGGTGAATTTCGCTTTTTTAAATGCACGGCAAGTTGTCAAACCACTTCAATAATCATGTAGTTCATTTCTTGATTTTCACTTCTCACCGGCATCTTCAAATTTGGCATCATCGTCCATGGGCTTTTCCGCACGTGCGTGACTATCCTTCGAACGCTTCCTTGAATTTGAAGCGCCAGTGAGATAACCAGAAGACCCTATTTACAAATTGACCATGCTTAACAATCAACATGTCATCCAGGGCTTAATCAGCCTTGAAACAAAACTCGATCATGTCGATATGCACCTGGTTGAGAGCGCACCAGTCTATAAGGGAAACTCAAAATGTATGCAGGCGTGCCTGAAAATGTAGTGGCATTTGCATGTAAACGCACTTTTCAACAGGCACGCGAAGAGAACGTTTCTTTAATTTCCAAAAGTCAACTTATAGCACATTATATGGATAGCTTAGGCGCAATGCATGTAGTTGGAAGAATGATGATTATTGATACCATTCCTGCATTAAAATTCGCATACAGATATTTTCCAAAATAAAAAATCATCGTAAAAATAAAGAATCAACCTAAAGAACTAATCGTAGATTTTATTGGCAGACAAAATACACCTTTGACCATAGAAGAGCAACTTGCAATCGCTGCTTTTATTTCAAAATTAAAAGAAAAGCGAACTCTTTTAAACAAAAAGGAAATAACTAAGTTCAAAAAAGCAACATGCGTGAAATTAGCAATCCAACTATCATTGAAGGGTCTGCTGATGGGCGGCACAAAGAAGGCAAGCACTAACTAATTCGAGACCGTTGCAAAACGATCAAAAATAATTGGTTAAGTCATTTGGCTTCAAATTTCTGCGTTACCTTGAATTTTTAACGATATCTTGATCAACAAGATGACTCAGTACTTAAAAATTTAGAAAGCCTTGAACTTTTTGCCGAATGACTTTTGCAATGGTCTCAATTTATACCGATTCAACAATTCGGGGTTACCGAGCAAATCATTTACAGGCTTTGTTTACAATAGCTTCGTGCCTTGCCACTGCAAATTTTCGGATCAAATGTTCAGCCTTATTTGAATTCAAAATGATTTGTCCAACTGAATTTTTCCTCTACAATTTTCGATTGATTGGTTTTTAAATACGCCAGAAAGGATTGAGCAATAGGTGAAAGCTTTTTTTGTTTCAGCCATATCAATCGCCAGGTGGTTACTACGGGCAATCCTTTCAGAGGGATGATTTGCAACTCTTTACTTTGCAACTCATTTTTAATCCCAATCAAAGGCATGACCGAAAAACCTAAACCAGCCATGACAGCTTGTTTCACAGCCTCGTTGCCGGTGAGTTCCATTTTTTTAACCACCCGGATATTTTTTGTTTCAAAAAATTGCTCCATCGCCTGCCGGGTTCCGGAGCCGGATTCACGGAATATCAAGGGCAAATTTCCAAACAAATCTTTCGCTTTCAGGGTTGGATTTAAATCCGCGCGAGTTCCGCCCACCAAATAAAGTTTGTTCGACAACAACTCCAGGGTATCAATGGAAAGCGAGGGCGGCAGAATCGAAACCAGGGCAAAATCAACCTGATTGTTTTCAATGCTTTGTACCACCTGATCTTTGTTGGTCACATCCATCTTTAATTCGATACCCGGATGTTGTTGGATAAAATCAGCTAAAAAATAAGGCATTAAATATTTTCCGGTCGATACAACCGACAATTTGAGTTTTCCGGCCAGCTTCTCTTTATAAGCCAGGTTGTGATCATTAATGGCATCCACCTGATTGATGATTTGTTCCACAGCCTCGCTAATCTGCCGTCCAAAATCGGTGATATAAATTTTCCGACCAACGATTTCCGTGAGTGGAATATCAAACTGATCCTGGAAATTTTTTAATTGAATCGAAACAGCGGGCTGGGTAAGATGAAGTTCTTCCGAAGCTTTGGTGATACTTTCGGTTTGAACAACTTTCAAAAATATCTGTAATTGGTTGAGAGTATATTTCATTAATTTTATTTATGGTTTGAATTAAAAATATAAATATTAAATAATGTATCCAAACCTGCAAATTTGCGGTTCAAAAACATTGAGTATATGACCAACATTACGATTGCCAGAGGAGATGGTATAGGCCCGGAAATCATGGAAGCCACCTTAAAAATCCTGAATGCTGCAGGGGCAAAAATCGCAATTGACGAAATTGAAGTTGGCGAAAAAGTTTACCTCAATGGTAACACTTCAGGTATTGCCACCGAAGCATGGGAAACAATCAAACGGAATAAAATTTTCCTGAAATCCCCCATCACCACACCGCAAGGTGGAGGTTATAAAAGTTTAAATGTAAGTACCCGAAAGTTTCTGGGCCTGTATTCTAATGTTCGGCCATGTATGAGTTTGCATCCTTTTGTGAGTACCAAACATCCTATCATGGATGTGGTCATCATACGGGAAAATGAGGAAGACCTTTATGCCGGTATCGAGCATCAACAAACGGACGAGGTGGTGCAATGTTTGAAATTAATCAGCCGGCCCGGATGTGAAAAAATTATTCGATATGCCTTCGAATATGCGAAGCAGCAAAACCGAAAAAAAATTTCTTGTTTTACCAAGGACAATATCATGAAACAAACTGACGGATTATTCCATCAGGTGTTTAATGAAATGGCTGCTGAATATCCTGAGATTCAAAACGAACATTTTATCGTCGACATAGGTGCGGCAAGATTAGCAGACACTCCCGAAATGTTTGATGTGATTGTTATACCCAATTTGTATGGGGATATCCTTAGTGATGTAGCCGCGCAAATCACCGGATCGGTTGGTTTGGCCGGCTCATCAAATATCGGCGAAGAATGTGCTATGTTTGAAGCCATTCATGGTTCAGCTCCAAATATCGCCGGACAAAACATCGCTAATCCCTCCGGTCTGCTTCAGGGGGCCATTATGATGTTAAACCATATCGGACAATCGGACGTTGCAGAAAAAATTCATAATGCATGGCTTAAAACCATCGAAGTCGGTATACATACAGAAGATATTTACAGCCCTGAAATTAGTCGACAAAAAGTGGGCACACGGGAATTTGCACAAGCGGTAATTGATCATTTGGGGCAAAAACCTTCCGCATTAAAACCGGTGCGCTATGCCAATAATGCTGCCTTGAACTTACCTAAGTACAAACGTAAACCAGCTTCTCTGAAAGAATTGGATGGAGTCGATATTTTTATACACTGGCAAGGGAGCGACCCCAATGAATTGGCGCAAAACTTCAAACAAATTCTGGGAGCAGATACTGAATTAACCATGATTACCAATCGCGGTATTAAAGTATGGCCCGATGGATTTAAAGAAACCTTTTGTACCGACCACTGGAGATGCCGGGTAAAAGCTGCTTCAGGAAAACAAATGCATCCATCAAACATCATTCAAATTCTTCAGGCAGCCATGGATGCCAATTTGGATACCATCAAAACTGAAAACCTGTATAAGTTCGATGGCAAGGCAGCATACTCATTAGGACAAGGACAATAAGACCGGTTGCAGGAATCAAAAATGCCTTGGATTTTGATTAAAATGTAGATTCGCATCCTCAGTATTACAAACAATTTCCTATCGAAATAAAACGATTCAGTCAAAACATCAAACATGCTTGTGTTTCACAAATCTCGATCATGATTTAAATTGAATGATGAAGGAATCTACTTTTCAAGGCAGAAAAATTGTAATCGCTACCAAACATGAAAAAGAGAAGGTGATAGCCCCCATCTTGCAGCAAAGGTTTGATCTGGAAGTGATTGTTCCTTCAAATTTTGATACAGATCAGTTGGGAACATTCAGCGGCGAGATAGACCGGGCTGAAGATCCGCTTTCTACCGCCCGAAAAAAATGTTTGATGGCCATGGAATTGAGCTCCTGCGACCTCGCTATCAGCAATGAAGGTTCATTTGGTCCTCACCCTTCCATTCCCTTTGCTTATGCGGATGATGAAATCATGTTTTTGCTCGATAAGAAAAATAATCTTGAAATCTTTGTACGGGTACTAACAACCGAAACAAATTTTAATGCCAGAACCATTGAATCTAAAGAAGAATTGAAAGCATTCGCACAATTGACAAAATTCCCTTCACATGCATTGATTATCAAAAAAGATAAGCATGACTTAAAAGATATGGAAAAAGGAATCACCGATTCTCCCACCTTATTGGCATTATTCGATCGCTTTAAAAAGGAAACCGGCGCGGCTTACATCGAAACAGATATGCGCGCAATGTATAATCCCACACGCATGCAGGTGATTGAGCAGGCAAGTCATAAACTGGTAAAAAAAATGCTTTCAGAATGCCCACAGTGCTCTACTCCTGGCCTGGGAATCACGATGGTTAAGGAAGGACTTCCTTGTCAATTTTGTCATAGACCCACCCGCTCCATTTTAAGTTATGTTTACGAATGCCAGAAATGTACATA
>DAIRSC010000001.1:0-39915 GCA_036804585.1 Chitinophagaceae bacterium | reverse complement strand
CCAAAAACGAGATCATTTTTAAATTCAATGACGAAAAAGCCATTACCCTTTATCATGATTATTCCATTTATATGTCGCATTTCGAAAAGCTGGAAGACCTTGAAGTCGTAACCAAAAACCCCCAGCCTGATGGAAAAATAAATACCATTAAACAAAAAGAATTTAAATCGAATAATGCTACCAGTGAAAGTGTGTTCTATGATGATATGCAGGAGTACAAAATCAATTTTTTAGGCCTTACAGTTGGGTCCGAAGCGCATATAACCTATACCGTGAGCACCCCTGAAGCGCATTTTACGGATGCCATGTTATTCAAGCATTATCTGCCTGTAGAGAAAGTCTTTTTTGAACTCATTATTCCGGATAAAGTGAATGTGCAGTTCATTGAAAAAAATAATCCTGCAGCTCTTGCCAAAATGACGAAAGAGCAAAAGAAAAATGAAACAGTTTATACTTGGATCGCCGAAAAAGTGCCGGAAGAAATAAGTTTTGAAAGTGCACCCGGGCGGTTATTTTATACCCCACACATTCTGTACAAAATTGATGATTATACCATCAAGGGAGTCACTCGCAGCCTGACCAAAACACCTGCAGATTTGTATCGATGGTATGCTTACAATATTCGTGATATCAACAAAACACCGAGCACTCGTATTCAACAATTGGCAGATTCTATTTGTCATGGAATGAACGATGATATGGGTAAAGCAAAACTTGTTTACCAATGGGTTCAGGAAAATATCCGGTATGTGGCTTTCGAAGCAGGTATGGAAGGTTTGGTCCCCCGTGAAGCAGAAGCTATTTGCTCCAAACGATATGGCGATTGTAAGGACATGAGTAACCTTCAGTATAATTTACTGAAAGCCGCTGGTGTAAAAGCCTATTTGGTATGGATTGGCAGCCGACGAATTCCTTATACCTATACGGAGGTGCCGCTCAAAAATACCGACAACCATATGATTGCTGCCATCCGCAACGGTAAGGATTGGATATTTTTGGATGCCACAGATCCCAATTGTATGTTTGGTATGCCGGCAGATCATATACAAGGCAAGGAAGCCATGATTGGCATCAGCCCGACTGAGTTTGAATTGGTCATGGTACCGGTCGTGAAAGCCTCTGATAATTTAATTACTGAAAAAACCAATCTCCAACTTCAGGGTAATGATTTGTATGTGAAAAACACAACGCGCTACAATGGTTTGGTAGCCGGTAATTTAGCGAATGCCATGCACTATCTCACCGAGAAAGAAAAAGACGATTACGCCAAGGGCACCATCAAGCGGGTAGGCAATAATGCGGTGCTCAAAACTTACCGAATGCCAAAAGTATCGAAAGTCACTACCGATGATTTTTATCTGGAGTATCATGTTCCTTCCTACGCACGCGAAGTAGGAAAAGAAAAATATGTAAACCTTTTTTTAGATAAAATGTTTATGAATGATGCCATTAAAGAACCAGATCGTGATGTGCCTTATGGCTTCAAACTGAATCTCGCAAGTCGTTCGGAAGTTGTACTGGAAATACCTAAAGGTTACAAGGTCAGTTACACACCGCCCAATGCCTCTTTTTCACAAGCACATTTTGGTTTCACGGTCGACTACAAACAGGAAAACGGGCAGCTAATTTGTACCCAATATTTGTACAGCGATTTTCCGGATTTGATTTTATCACACACTGAATTTCCACAGTGGAATCAATTTATTAAGCAACTCAATCTGGCGTACAAGGAATCGGTGATATTGGAACAATTACCATGATTTAAATGGGGCCTAATATTAATTTACAAACCGCCATGATCCATCAATGCTTTGCGCAAAACCGCATCGTTGGGTGCGAGTGAAAGTCCTTTTTGCCACATACTTCGTGCCTGAGATAAATCATTTTTCAACCAATAAATATTTCCAATAAATAGTAATGGGCGATGATCATTTGGTTTAATCTGATGAGCCATTAAGAATGCATCAAGCGCTTTATCCTGCTCGTTTGCCTGTAAAAATTCCATGCCTTTGTTGTAATAAATTCCAGCCGCATTATTGATTTGGTTCACCACTTTTTGATCATTGGGGGAAATTTCCAATAAGCGTTGATTAAAATAAAACATGCTATCGATTTTTTGCTGCACCGATTTGACTTGCGCCATATTCAGCAAAGCCAAAATATAACCTGGATGCATTTCCAATGCCTTGTAGCCGAATACGGATGCAGAATCCAGAAGGGCTTGCTTGCGATTAGCGTTTGCAGGTATCTCGGCCATTTCTCCATATATGGCTAATAAATTACCATTCAAAAACGCACTATTGGGATACTTGGTAATATCGGAGCGATACAGGGTATGATTATTTTTCCAATCAGGATTTCTGGCAATAGTACCTGCACCAAATAATAGAATGATCGGTAAGAGTATCACCATAAGCATTGCAGAATTCTTTTGCATTTTATTGATTCGTTGATTGAGATAGAATAGTCCGCCTACAAGTAACAAACAAAAACCCAATGACGAATGATAAACCAGACGCTCACCCATGGTAGCACCGATATTAAAGAAGAAGTTATTGATCATCATCAGGGGCATCGTCAACATGAGTAGCGGAAACAAAAACCAACTACGCTGACGGAAAGCCCATAATGTCGCCAATACTAAAACCAATAATAACGCAATACTCAACCATACTTCCATACTTGCGAATGAGCGGTATGGAATGGAATTGTAACTATAGTCGCAACTGAGATTCAATGGAAATAACATCAATAAAAAGTACTTGAGATTGATATATATTTTCGTGGCCCAGGCCTCGGCTGCTGTTGCTTTGAGATAAGGATTGTTCAGTAATTCGCCGGTTTCTTTGGCCTCATCCAATCCAATGGTTGTTTGACTGCGCATGGCAAAATAGATTCCAAAAACAACCAACATTCCCAACATCAATGGCAATTGGTCAATCACTTTTTTATCTTTCAACAGCACATAAATGGCCGTCGGAAAAAGCACCAATAAGATGACCCCATATTCTTTACTCAGCATAGCAAGAAAAAAACAACCCAAAGTCCACACCATGTTTTTAAGACGCCTGGATTCTACATATCGAAATCCAAGATATAAAGTGGTGATCATAAACAACAAGGAGAGAATTTCATCCCGACTTTTAACATTGGCTACCACTTCAGTATGCAGTGGGTGGACCAGAAACAGAAGTGTACAAAGCAATGCCCCTATTTTTTGTTCTTTAAAAAGATATGAACTCAGGAATAAATAAAGAATACACATGCTCAATACATAAAACAAAATATTATTAAAATGCCTCAAACCCATGCCTCTGATTTTGGCATCATAAATGGTAAAACGCCCATCTTTATTCAAATCTTCAAAAGCATCCCCCTTTCCATTTTGATTGAGGTCCCAAGCATTATCTTTCATCCCATCCGGATAGGTGCCGATAAATTGTTGCTCTATGGCAAAAGTAACCAGTGATAAAGGCCGGAATCGACCGCCTGCCAGATTGGCTTCGGCCTGATTGGCTTTGTTATAACTATCGTACACATCCGTCTTCATGATATCCGCGATGCCGGCTGTTCCTTGCAATACATAACTATTGGAAACAACCAGCATATCATCATCTAAAGCATATTCGTGATTTAAAGTATTGGCGTATAAAACAAAACCAAGCAATGTAATCATCACGTAGGGCCAATACGATGAACAAAGTCGATTCCAAATTGAGGCGCTCCCACCATCCCGCTCAGATGTAGTTTGAGCTGGCTGAGGCGTTACCGGAGCCTGCTGACTTGTTTTAGACTGAGGCATTTTCTTAGACATAGCAAAATTTTCGTCGAGCTAATATACTCCAGTGAAGTGATTTGTAGCAGGTTATAAAAATTCTTGGTTGGATTTCACCTGAATTGAAGACTCCAAGAGGAATTCGAAATAATTTAAATAAATAGCCACTCTAGTAAAAATGTATGCTCTTGTTTCTATCAAAGTGCCGCTGTTTATCTCATGCAAACTAACTTTCACATGAGCCCAAGGTAGATTTTATAGTTCAATTGCAAAATCTGTCGTTAACTTAGCTTAACTTTAATACTCCATGAATCTCAACTGGCTCGAAGGCAAGGTGGTGTCAATCATTGATGAGACTTATAATACCCGTCGGTTTTTTATACAAAGCCCCGAACCGGTATTTGATTATAAACCGGGGCAATTCGTCACCCTGGATCTTCCTATCCATGAAAAGAAAAATAAAAGATGGCGGAGCTATTCCATCGCTTCCACCCCGGATGGAACAAACATCTTTGAGTTATTGATTGTATTGGTAGATGATGGACTGGGCACCAATCATTTGTTTAGGAATGTGGGTGTTGGAGATAACTTGTTGTTTCGGGGCCCTGCAGGGGTATTTGTTTTGCCGGAATCCATGACCCACGACTATTTTATGATTTGTACCGGCACGGGTATTGCACCATTTCGTAGTATGATTCATTATTTGTACAACCATCAAATTCATACCCAGAATATTTATCTCATTTTTGGAACCCGATCTCAAAAGGATTTACTCTATTATGAGGAATTAAAACAACTGGAGGAAAAAATGCTCACTTTTCAATTTATTCCGGTATTATCACGCGAAGCATGGGCAGGTCGACAAGGGTATGTACATGCTGTTTATCAGGAACTGGCGGCCGACAAACCCCATGCCCACTTTTTGTTATGCGGATGGAGAATGATGATCGATGAAGCCAAAACCCGCTTACATGAAATGGGGTATGATAAAACGCAAATTCATTATGAACTCTATGGCTAATCGTTCATTTTTAATAGCCTTCTTTTTGTTGCAGTGCTTGTATGATTTTACAGCCCTGTCACAAACACAAGTACAACGAAGAATCGCACAACGTCGCGACAACTTCAGTGGAAATGTATGGCAAGGAGTTGATTCCATTGAATTCGCCTATAATACCCAGGCGGCGCTAACCATGCGTAATCAACTCAAAGCGAATGGCTCCAATTGGGATCCCTTTTTTCGATACACCTTTACGCTGGATGCCTCAGACCGGGTAACTGTTCAACTTCGGGAAAACTGGATATCCGGCAGTTGGACCAATAATACCCGTTACAGCTATAGTTACGATGGGTCCGGAAATGTAACGCAAATCCTGTATGATGTTTGGAATGGAACAACCTGGGCACCAACCGGAAAAATTGTCTATTCCGGATATTCCAATGGATTGTTTACGGATGAACTGGTGAGCAATTGGTTGGGGGGCGCATGGACGAATATGAGTAAAACCCAGCGCATCATCACCAACGGAAAAGTGCAATCATCCGATAAGTTTAACTGGAATACCCTGAGTCAGAGTTGGAAAAAATTTGAGCGGCTTTCGTATGCTTATAATCAGGATTCTCTGTCTTCGATAACCGTTTCGCTGCCAAACTGGATGGATGTATGGACCGCAAATAATCGCACTTTACACAATTATAGCACCAACCCTTTTTTAAAAAACGAAAGCCTCTATCAAACCTGGGATACCGCCTCTTCGGCATGGCAGAATAATAGTCGTGTTTCTTATGTGTATACGCCCACCGATCAAATCGACCTGATTAAAACCGAATTATGGAGTGGTGCCTGGCAGAATTTGAACAGACACAAATATTTATACAATGCTTCCGATGAATTAGCCGAAGATTATCGTGAAAATTTTTCCGGTTCGTGGAGCAATGATTTCAGGAATACCTATAGCTATAATGGCACACAGCTCACAGAAGTACTGGAATATAGTGGAAATGGCTCTGCCTGGATCCTGAGTGGAAAAAGACAAATGGCCTATAACGTCTTGGATTCACTCATCTTCATGCAAAAAGAAATTCACAATGGAGCCGCCTTTGAACCAGTCAGCCGAGACTTTTATTATTATCAATCATTTACTGTTGGTTTGAATGATGTGAGTATGAATAATCGCTCATTTGAATTATATCCGGTGCCCACTCAAAATCAGTTAAATATTCGTCTCCTGTATTCAAATAGCCGCCAAATTCACATGGAAGTTTTGGATGTCAATGGCCGAATATTACAAAAACAAACTCAATGGAGCGGCTTGGCGAATAACTTTACCATCGATGTTGAATCGCTTCCACAAGGTCTTTACATGCTTCGTGTAACTGATCTTGAAAAGCAACAACAGGGAATAAGCAGTTTCCAAAAACAATAAACCGAGATGTATGAATATCGGAACTTATGCTGTAATTTTTATTTCCCAACTTAAAGGCGATGATCCCGGATATCAATCTATGGCTAAAGAAATATTGGACTTAGCCCGCACACAGAAGGGTTTCCTGGGTTTTGAGAGTGCACGCAGTGATATCGGCATATCTATTTCCTATTGGGAAAATTTGGCATCCATACAGGAATGGAAAAAGCAGTCAGACCATATTGAAGCCCAAACCAGAGGCCAACGAGAATGGTACAAATGGTATCGAATTCATATTTGTAAGATTGAACGTTCGTATCATTTTTCAGTGCAGGAATGAAGGCCTTAGGCGTTGTTTGCATTATTGGGCCACCCATTGTTCTGGATTCACTTTAAACGGCTGCCCGTTAGCACCTACCTTCCATATTTCAAAATGAATTTGCGTATTGCCTTCATCATCGGTTAATATTGTTCCGATGGATTGTTTCATGCTTACTTTACTTCCTTTGGCCACATTTACCTTGGCTAATTTTGCATAAACGGTATAAAAGGTTCCATGATTAATGAGCACTGTTTGCCCCATACCCGGAATATTAATCACGGAATTAACCTCACCGGCAAAGATGGTCCTGGCTCCTGCACCCCGGCTGGTTTTAATATCAATGCCATAATTTTCGGTGGTGATATTAAACAGCGGATGTTTATTTTTTCCAAAATGTTCAATGATATATCCTTTTTCAACGGGCCATGGCAAACGACCTTTGTTCGCTTCAAAACTATTTGTGAGTTCTCGCTCTGCGGGTGTTAAAGCGTATTTGTAATCATCGCTGGTGAATGATTTTGTAGGAGGTGCCTTTTCCTCTTCACCGATGCGCAATGCAGTGGCTTTGGCTTCTTCTTGTTTTTGCTTTTCGGCAAGGGTGGGCACATAACGGGGATTATTAAAAGTTGTTTTACTTGCCAAGCGGGCTTGCTCACGATCCTGTCGTTTTTTCTCCTCTATCAGATTTCGTTGTTCTTCTTCCTGACGTTGCTTTTGTGCAAATAATTGTCGTTGACGTTCTTCTTGTTTTTGTTTTTCCTGGGCTAATTGCTTTTCGCGTTCTTCCTGTTTTTGTTTTTCAACAGCCAATTGTTTTTCCTTTTCGATCCGCTGCGCTTCTGTCAGTTTGGAAGCTTTACGTTCATTTTCAAGACGGGCTTTACGATCAGCTTCTAATTGACGTTCTCGTTGTTCGCGTTCCTTTTTTTCCTGATTGAGTTTGCGTTCATTTTCCTCACGTTTTTGTTTTTCAAGGAGTGCCTGTTTTTCTTTTTCAACTTGTTTTTTCTGGGCTTCTTCCAGTTTGCGAGCTTCTTCTTCCTGTTTTAATTTGAAACTCAATGCAAGTTGCTCCGCTTTCTTTTGGGCAGCCAGCTTTTTCTCCTGTTCCTGTTTGGCTTTCAAAGCTCTTTGTTCGCGCATCTTCTCTTCGATGGCACGGTTTCGGGCCAGTTCAATTTCTTTACGGATAGCTGCTGAGATGGCACGGTTTAAATCATCGGCTGCCTTCTTTTTTTGGGCAAGTCCGGCAATGAGTTCTTTTTCCTTTCCTTTCAGTTGGGTGACGATTTTATCTTTTTCGGCGGTTTCCGCTTCAAGAATCTTTGTTTGTTGTTGTTGTGCAGTCAGCACGAAATCCTTTTTCTGTTTTTGAATATTGAGAACCGTGATTTTATTACTGAGTTGTTTGCTGGCAGAGGTGATTTTGATGGCCTGATCAGCGCGATAATTCCGGTATTGTTTTACATATTGTAAACGTCGGATGGCATCATTGAAAGAAGCTGCCGAAAATAAAAACACAATCATATCCGACGATGTGCGATTTTTATACGTATACCGGACCATTTCAGCGTACTGTTTTTTTAACGTATCTAGTTGAGTTTTAAGCACCATTACATCCCGGTTGGTCAGATTGATGTTTTCTTCGATGATGCTGATTTCCTTGTTAATATTCTGGATCAACTCTTGACGGGCACCAAGTTTGGTTTGCAGGGCTTGTAATTCGCTGAGTGATGCCTTTTTATCTTTACGGAGCAAGGTGAGTTGTTCCTGGGTGCGTTTGATTTCTTCAAGAATGAGAAGTCGCTGATTTTCCAGTTGTTCCCGACTTTGGTTTTTATTTTTCTGTGCATTGGCTACAACACCTGCGAAGAGGAAAATCAATAAAAGGTATGTGCCAATTTTTTTCAATCCTGGAAATATTGCACCCGCTTCATATTCTCAGGAAGCAAGGTGCACAAATATAATTTCAAACCCTTTAAGGGGATGCAAAAATTTTCATAATGCGTTCAGGTGTTTTAAGGCGGAGTATTCATGGGGCTATCACGCCTGCAAATAGAGTGCTGTTCATTTTACAGAAAATAAAATCAAGGCCATCTGTAACACCGTCTCCATTGAGGTCGGTGTTTAAATAACCGACTGCAAAATTATTATTATTATTTTCCCAATCGTTAAAGTCAAGGCCATCAATCAATCCATCCTGGTTGATGTCGCCGCTGTAGATCGCAAAAATGCCGGCTACCATTTCAATTTGATTGGCACCGAATGCTTTTGATGCCTGTACAGAAAAATCGTAGCTGGAATTTGTGAATGTGATCAGGACTGGAATTACACTCCCTGTTTCAATACTATTCCGATGTTTTACAGATAGATCATAAGAATTTCCCTCCAAGGCTGGTGGGTAGTTCACAACTGAGCAATCCATTGGTTTGCACAATCCCTTTGCAGGTATACAGCTGATCATATGAATACACCACTAGATAAAAATTGACCTGAACCGTATCACATTGATTGGTTTAAGATTGTTGATTTTTTTGCGGAAAGGGTAACATTTGGCTTTATAAGTATTTCCATTCAAGAACTTTTCCTGATTGACATTGTATGCGATGAGCGAAATATAGACTGGTCTGAAACAGGTGGCAGCCGATATAAAATAAAACATCAGGGAGGAGATGTGTTTGTGAATACATCCGAAGAACAGCGCAGTGAAACACCGGACATTTCAGATTCTGTGTTTTCTATTCGCACCTATTTTCTGCAAGGCACGAACAACACTACGAGTGGAAAGGATGCATTAAAAATAGGTGAGGCTTGTGCATTCAAGATAGATCTGCAAGCCTATAAAAAAGCGGAACACGTGATGATAGAAATTCCGATACCCTCGGGCATGAAGATTAAAAACAAGGAGACCCATTCTAGCAAGGGCTATTATGTAAAATACTTCAAACACAAAGTGGTTTACTATTTCGAAAACCTGTCTATGGGAACCCATCAACTCGAAATATCCTTAACTCCGGTTTTTGCCGGGCGCTATGTGGTTGCTCCGGCTAAGATTTCATTGATGTATTATCCGTTTGTGTATGGAAATACGGGCAGAAAAGAGATTAAGATCAGATAGTGGCAGGTATCTATGATTGTTCTGAAGACAAGAAATGAAACTCTCTAACTTGCTTTAATAGCAAGTAAGCTACTGGATGATAAATTAAGTTGTTCAAGGTCTCTTGTATTTCACAAGGACTTCATTCAAGCTTTCTTCTTGCGCTCAAAAGGTGCATTTTCACTGTAAAAATCAGGTTTTTGAAAAAGATCAGTGATTCACCCAAATTAAGTACTGACCAAACGCAATCTTTCACAGACCTTTGAATATTCAAATAATTTTGAAGCCGGATAAAGAATATACCCTTATTCTGCATCTGTATAAAAATTTGAAGCATATGAAAAAACATCTCATCGTACTCATACTGCTCTTTAGCGGGATCCGTGCTGTATCGCAAAAAATATCACAGCTTATTACGCAGGACACCATTACCTATGTATATAAACTGGATTATGCGCAATCAAAGTATGTACTAAAACACAGAACCATACACGACACTTCATTTCTGTTTACCCGCAAATTCAGAGAATACCCCCAAAACAAATTCAAAACCGATACCCTTCCCAATGGCAATTACATCAGTGCCACCATCACCGATCATCGGGTAAATTATACTTATACTGTTGTTACACCTTTTGTGATGTCGACCAAAGTATTGAAGGAGGAGGTATTTATTTTTCTTTTTGACAAAAAAAGCAAGGCCCTCATTAAAAATGCGAAAATCGAATTAGATGGTAAGCCCATCCCTTATGATCAGGGATGTGGTGGATATTCCGTTTTGAAAAAAGATTTTGATCAACAAAAAATAGATCGGGGAAATGTTTTTTTAAAAGTCAGTTATGATGCAGAAGTGTATGCATTCCAGTTTTCACTGAGCAATCAACCAGAAGCTAAACCCAACCCGGATTATTATAACAATACGCAGGCGGAATTAAATTCTCCCGGCTACCTGATTTTGGACAAGCCCCTCTACCGACCATTAGATACCTTAAATTTAAAAGCCTTTTTGGTGAATTTTAAAAATGGAAAACCCTTGCGCCAAAAGGTCATTCTTTCCATCACTGAAGCAGATAGTGATTTCAGGTTCAGCAAAACGATTAAGAAAAAAACACGTGGAGCATACTTCTATCAATGGAATATTCAGGATACGCTGAAAATCGATCGTTCCTATACCGTCCGATTGCGCTATGAAAAACTGGGAAGGCGTTTGGTGAAACAATCTTCGTTCAGACTTTCAGAATATGAGTTGGCAAAAAATGTTTTTGATGTAGATATTCATTCACCCAATTTCTATGCCGGTGATGATGTCCTCTTTTATGTGACGGCAAAAGACATGAACGGCTTTCCGGTACAAGGTGCTCAGGTGCATTGCGAAATTCAACTTCTACAAGTCATGAATCTCTTTCAGGATAGTCTGAGTATTTCGCAGGAAAAACGGAATAACTGGTACCAGATGGATACCGTGATCGAGTATGAAAACTTTGCATCTTACCGCATCCCCTCTGATATTTTTCCAAACGTAAATGGGCAATACAATTTAAATGTTACCATTACCGACCCCGTTAGCTTTGAAAAAAAATCGTTCACAAAAACGTTTACAAAACTGGCCCAGACCGAAAAAGTTTTGTTTTATCAGGATGCCGACAGTTTAAGACTTCATGTGTTATATAACGGAAAAGATACCACTCGCCAGTTTACGCTGATTACCCTGCGCGACAAGGATACTTTGACTAAAATAAAGGTCACTTCTCCTTATGCCTGTCAGTTAGATCCAATGACCACTTCAGCATTTATTATCGACAAAGATTCCAACCTGAAATCAGTCAATATCATTTATAATAAACTGGAGATGCTGCATGTAAAAGGAAAACGAAATGGCGATAGTGTGCAAATCTCTTTTCAGTATCCCTTTACCGAACCTGTTCATTACCGTATATACAAAAAAGATAAACTGGTAAAATCAGGCGAAACTTCCCGGCTGAACTATACCATAGCCGATCAATCATTGGATCAGTACCGTCTACTCATTACGAGTCATCTTCAGTCGGGCATCGAAAATAATTTTTATGAGTTCCTGTTTGTGCCTGAAAAAAACAAACTTCATTTCGAAACCACTTTACCCAAACAAGCCCTACCCGGCGATTCAATGGCTGTGGAAATGACTGTGAAGGATTTTAAAAACCGGGCTCGTAAAGGCGTGAATATGACCGTGTATGCCGTCAACAAAGCTTTTGCCGAAAATATCCAGGCGCCATTTATCCAAGTTCCGGAACGGTATCAAAACCGGGTAGAAATAAAACCACTCGAAAGTAAAGGCATTGCCAATTTGTTCTCCCAGAGTTTTAATGCCAATCATCTTTTAAAAAACGTTCATTTTACCCGATTCAATTTACACAAGAATGAATACTATCGGTTACGTCATCCGGAAAATGAAATCAGCGTAATACCTGTAAAAAAACAATTTTCAAATCCGGAATTTTCACTATTCCTGACCCACCAATCAAATTTGATGTCGCCCAAATACATTTTAGTGGACGGGCAGCCTGTTTATATTTCCGATGTCAATAAGGACGAAATATATTCATTTGCCATACCGACAGGAAAACATCGGATCGCATTTCGTTATTTCAATAAACTGTATGAAATGCCGGAGCAACAATTTTCGGCAAACACCAAATACCTTTTTGGAATCAATATAGATAGTATCCGTAAAATGAATTCCTGGTTTAAAATCACCGATTCCTTACCACCTTTAGAACCCAATCTTCAAGAAAAAGAACTGCTTTATCCCACTTTGTTATTGACCAATACTTTCCCCAGTGATAGTGTTTATATTCAGTCGGAAAACCTGAATCACCTCAAAAAATACTACAATGGATACCGCATGAATGTGATGAATATTGACGGCGACAATTATTTTGTACAAGGTCCTTTTGACAAACATACAATGATTACTTTAGTGCGTAACAATAAATCCTTTCCACTAAAAACCGGTGTAGAAACCGTTTATCATTTCGACGAAGTACTGAAAGAATTCAAGGCAAAAAACATGGGTAAAATCAAAGGTGCCTTTTTGCCCTTTATGGAACGTAATCTGACTATTGCCCAGGTCAACCAAATGCTTCAACCGGATACGCTCCTGCCTGAGCCGCAAAAAGCGGAATTCACGTATAAACCAAAAACCGAAGAAGCCCTGCGCGATAAAAGCGAAGATGAAGAATATTTTTATCAAAGTTTCCAATCTGCCGCACAAGGAACTCCATTCTATGTTTGGGTTGAGAACACCTGCGATACCCAGTTTATTAAGTCGATGTGGATCGTGAGTAAAACACGCTTTGAAGTGGCCGACTTTACCCAAACTGTGCCTCGGCAAGTGCATACTTTTACGAAGATGGCATCGGAGGAGACTTATGATATCTATCTGTTTTTGAATAAGAATCGAATGAAAGTGCTCCGCGATCAGCATTATTCACCGTATAGCCATTTATACCTGAATCCCCGCTATTTACGAACCGAGGCCTTCAGCAAAGAAAAAATCGAAATTCCTCTGAAGATTTTTTCCGAACTCCATGCGGTGCCCTTGCTTCCCTTTTATGATGCACCCTATGATGCCCCGGAAAAAATAAAGAAAGAAGAAAGTACACGCAACAATTTATACATCCACGGAATGATTACCGCCGAAGATCAGCAACCCCTTGAGGGCACGCTGGTGTATCTGGAAATGAATGGCGTATTTAAATATGGCGCCCTTACCAATGCCAATGGTCTATTTGAAATATTGGATGCGATTCCCGGTTCCTATCAGGTAAAACTTTATCATCCCTCATACAAAGTATCCCATTACAAATCCATGCTCTTTGAAGCCAAAAGTGCGTATTTGCTCAACGCCAGCATGGTGGCTAAAGAAATCAGTCACCCGGTATTTGAAACCATACACAACGATTTTCGATTGATGGCCTTTCATGATCATGAACAAGCGAATATTTTGCGCATTGTGATGCACGAAAAAGAAAGTAGAAATTTGTTGGAAAACTACCAGATACTGCTGTATCGCCATGGTCAGGTAATACTAACCATTCCGTCGACCGGAAAGTACACCGACATTCCGTTTTTAGCAGATGACGGAGAAATGTACAGTGTTGAAATTCGCAAACCCGGTTATACCACCCTAAGGTTGAACAATTTTGTTTTTAAGGCCCACTATTACTTGTTGCTGGAAGGATTCTCAGGACTTCAAAAAAAAGAAATCCTCACAGCAAAAGAATTTAATCTAAATCTGGATGCTTTACCCACACTTGAAAAAGAAATCAGTACCAATTCTGATCGGGTTCGTATATACGATAAAGGCATCGGCAAAGCCGGAGAGTTTTTTGGACAAATAAGCGATGAAACCGGCAACCCATTGGATTACGCCACGGTACAGGTTTTTGAAGGAGCCATGCTTCGCGGTGGTGCGAAAACCGACCAATTCGGAAATTATACCATCAAGCCACTCCCACAGGGCAAATACACCCTTAAAGTAGCTTACCCTGGATTTTCGTCTCATCTGGTTCAGAACATTCTGCTTGGAGTGAATAAACGAATAAGTATAGATATCCGGATGGAAAGAAAATCAAAGGAGTTGAATGGAGTGGTCATCACCGCCAATAAAACAAGATTGATTGATGCCAGTAGTCCCGGAAATAAGTCAATGACTTCAAGTTATTCAGGTATTGCCACAAGTCCAACTATTGTTGTTAATGATGCTGCGGCTCCTACCTATTATAATGCCACGATAAGTACTGAAAGTTTGAGCATTGGTGGTGGTCGTTCATCATCGACCCAATATATGCTTGATGGCGTGATGTTACGTGATGAGCAAGAAAAAAAAAGTATTGCCTCTTCAGAAGCGAATAAGAGGTTTGAAAATGCTACACCTACCTATGCCGATGTCGAGATGATAGACCGCGTCGCCCAAAATAAAAACGTATCGACTACCCGTAAAAATTTCAGCGATGTGGGATTCTGGAAACCAAATATGATCAGCAATAAACAAGGAAAAATTGGTTTTACATTGAAACTACCGGATAATATCACGACCTGGAAAACGTTTATGCTGGGCATGGGCAAAGGTTGGATGCATGGTATCGATTCAGCCGAAATAAAGGTGTATAAACCCATACAGACCATCGTAACGGTATCGAATTATTTATACAAAGGCGACCAACTGCGTTCAAAAATTAAATACCAGAATCTCACCAAAGATCCACTGGACCTGCACGTGGACGGAAGCATCAACGGAAAGGAATCGTTCAACCGTAAAGTTCGGGTACAGCATACTTACCTGGATAGTATGGAGGTAAATGCATCCAGCCTGGACAGCATCACTTATTTAGCCGGACTTCGTTATCAGGAACATTACAAAGATTATGAACGTTATCAGATTCCGGTATTTTCTCCGGCGCTCATTTTTCATACCAATCAATCCATGTTGATGGAACAGGATTCTACCTATGAACTCCACATCAAACCGAATACAAAAGGTGAGATCATCTTTAATAATAACCTGATGGAAAAAATCATGGCTGGGGTAGATGAGTTGAATGATTATGAATACGGTTTTGTTGAACAAACTGCTTCCAAATTAAACGCCATGTTGTCGAAAAACTATATTCTGATCGCTATGAAGCAGACGGCTTTACCGAACAAAAGAATCAATGCCTTGTTAGGACAATTGGCCGATATGCAAAATACGGATGGGAGTTTTGGATGGTGGAAACGCAATGGCAGCAACGACCGGATGACCATTTATGCGATGGAAGTTGCTCACAAAGCGTTGCAGGCAGGTTATATGAATACTATTTTTAATTCAGCCAATTCCTATGTACTTACCCACTTTAAAAACATGTCCATCTCCGATAAAATTTATGCCTACCATGTGCTTTTAAATGCAAAAACCAACTCACAGGAAACAGATCAGCTTTACGCAAATATTCCAGTTGATCAGTTAAGCGGGACCGATAAAATTTATTTGTATCAAAACAAACGTATCCTGGGGCAGTCGGTAGTGGAATCAGATGTATATGCCGTTTTTCTGGAACTCAATAGAAATCTGTCGCAACCCTATACCGACAACTTCTTTTATGATCATCGGGCTGATGTTTACAAAGCCTATCGTTTATTTAAGGGCTCTGCTTATGAGTCATCATTTATAAAATTGTTTAAAGCCAGATTGATGAATGGTCAGTTAGAAAAAAACATGAACACGTATGCTAAAGTGGCCATGATTGAAGCCTTAACCATGGCTGCTTTAAGTGATGGCTCCAAACCGATACCCTCAACCCTGACCATTAATGACACCCTGGTAATTCAACAATATCCGACAAGGATTCCAATCAGTGGCAGCCGATATAAAATAAAACATCAGGGAGGAGATGTGTTTGTGAATACATCCGAAGAACAGCGCAGTGAAACACCGGACATTTCAGATTCTGTGTTTTCTATTCGCACCTATTTTCTGCAAGGCACGAACAACACTACGAGTGGAAAGGATGCATTAAAAATAGGTGAGGCTTGTGCATTCAAGATAGATCTGCAAGCCTATAAAAAAGCGGAACACGTGATGATAGAAATTCCGATACCCTCGGGCATGAAGATTAAAAACAAGGAGACCCATTCTAGCAAGGGCTATTATGTAAAATACTTCAAACACAAAGTGGTTTACTATTTCGAAAACCTGTCTATGGGAACCCATCAACTCGAAATATCCTTAACTCCGGTTTTTGCCGGGCGCTATGTGGTTGCTCCGGCTAAGATTTCATTGATGTACTATCCTTTTGTGTATGGAAATACGGCGCGAAAAGAGATTGAGATTCGGTAGTGCCTGGTATCCAGAAACGTTAAATGAATTGGTGTAACTCGCAGATCACATAGGTATCAGGATATTGGTTTTTGTGTTGCAGAATTGAACTTTTACCGAAAACAACTTGTTGGTGGAAGAACACCAATAAGGGTGAGTTCTTTTTTGAATTTCACTATTAAATACCCCTTACCTCAATACTGTTACTGTTCCTTTTTGTACACCTGTTTGCCCATTGGCTCGGCGGTAACGAATCAGGTACATGTAAGTATCTGATGCATAGCCGCTGGCCTGCCAGTTAAAATTGTTTTGTTTGCTTTTAAATACCGCCTGTCCCCAACGGTTATATACCATGACTTCAGATACTTCAATACCGGCCTGCTCCAGGGCCGATAGGTTGAGAATATGCCAGCTATCGTTTAAGCCATCGCTATTGGCGGTAATGGCATCGGGTAGTACAAGTGGGTTCAGTTGCGGTACCGTGGCTATGGCAGGCCGTATGGTATCGCAGGCACTGCCTATAGCAGCACCCAAGGTATAGTGCGGCATATTGGGGGGGGCTTTCAGGTTAGTAAATGGTTGGCTAAATGCACCATTCCCTCTGCCTCTAAAACCACAGCCCAAGCCCCGGATATTCGGAAATTCTAAAAAGGGCATAGACTTACCAATCGCATGCCTTGCTCCAATATAGAGATATCCATTCGGGGCCAAATACGACATGCTATACATCGGAAAATGACTCAATACCGTATCAGGGCCGCTAATATGTATGGCACTATTAGCGGTTGTATCTGCCAAATCGTATTGCCAGATATTGGCCCCGTTAATGAGATAGAGTAATTGATTATTGGGTGAAAAACAATGGGCTGTAGAAAAATCTTCTAGTGTAGAATCCATCCAAGGTTGTTTAAAAAAATGATAGGGTAATAATTCACCTGAACATCGGTCAAAATGATACACAAATACGCCGCCATATCCTGCTTCGGTACTGCCCATCCATTCTCCATTGGGACTAAAACTTAGCTGCCCCCTAACACCATATACCTCAAATTGAATTGGTATGCTGTCCATATTAAATGGCACTACTTGTTCAAAAGGACCTTGTATAGTATCCGGCTGAACCAAAAACAAATAAAATTTTTGTTCATTGCGGTGGGGTTTTACCAACCACCAATCACGCCCATTGGCATGCCGTACTGCACTCATGCGGTTATGGCTGAGGTAGGCATCTTGCATCAAAATTTTATTTTTCGCCACCACTTCGCCCTGCCCGCCTTGTGCATCTATATCTACCACATGGTAAGTGAGTACATCAAAACGAAACTCAGTTTGGGTCACCTTCCAGTCATCATAGGCCCCATCACTCATACCTGTGGTAAAGACATAATACTGGTTGTTTTTTTTAGGAAGGATTAGACTCATTTGGTTAAAAAAACCATCCCCGTTATAATAATCATATAATTTAACGCCTAATGGAACATTCAAAGTATCTGTTTGATTGTTTTCCCAGCGCAATGGCCAACCCTCTTTATTGTAAACATGAAATCCATTACAGAAGAATTCCAGATTGCCATTGGAATCAGAAACACAGGACGCGCCATTGGTAAGTGATGGTCCAAGTTTAAGAAGAGTATCGAACCCTATAGAATGTGAAGCAAATTTAAATAATACAGTAGGGCTATATCCAACAACCCAATTTTCACCCCTTCTATGTTCCTGGGAAATTGCATTAAAAAACATACATACACAAATTACCACGTAAGTAATGAGCCTCATTCTTTAACTACTTTTCCTGTGTACTGAATTCCGTTTGATAACTTGAGCTGATATTGATATATACCCATAGGAAGTTCATGTAATGAATAGCTTATTTTATTAAGATTTTTAACTAGAGCCAAACTTTTCACCTTGCGCCCTAAAACATCATAAAATTCAACAACAGCGCCGGAGAGTGCAACATCGTTGGAAGTAAAATATATCTCTCCATTGGTAGGATTTGGAAATACCTGAATAGCAATATCGCTTATTTTATTGCTCCTACCAATTTGTGCATTTTCCAACTCATACCAATTGACCCCTCCTTTATAAACACCTAGGTTATTACAAATTTCCAGATCGTTGTATGTTTTTGGCCCCACCAACATCGTATATAAGGTTCTTGCTTTAAATACAGCTTGCCCATCCAAGTAAGGGCATTTGGAAGCCAGGGATTCTATTTGAAGTAACTCGTTGGCGCTAAGCGATTCCATGCCCTGAGCCAAGTATTTAAGGTATAACACATTCAGGGCTTTTTCGTTGCTTTCAAACAAATTCTGTTCGGCAATGGCTTGATTTTTTGTTTGAGCGGCATTTAGTTTTTGTTGCCACACTCCCGGGTTCGTAAAAGAGTTGGATAAATGGTGATTTGTTTTCATACCGTTTTCGTTCGGGTTATAAACCCAGATTATGCATTTGCTTTCAGCAAATCGCATAAACGATTAAGAATATCAAGCCTTTCAGTACACCTTCAAGGTGATTTTCTAAATCCCCGAACAACGGGACAGGCGGGTAACCCCAAGTAATGCAACATGTTCTCTCCTTTCAGTCGCTTCTATTGCATAACTTGGGATAAAAATAAACAAAAAAAACCGTTTTTGTCTATTAAATACCCCTTACCTCAATACTGTTACTGTTCCTTTTTGTACACCTGTTTGCCCATTGGCTCGGCGGTAACGAATCAGGTACATGTAAGTATCTGATGCATAGCCGCTGGCCTGCCAGTTAAAATTGTTTTGTTTGCTTTTAAATACCGCTTGTCCCCATCGGTTAAATACCATGACTTCATTTACTTCAAGGCCCGCTTGCTCTAAAGCCGAAAGGTTGAGAATATGCCAGCTATCATTGCGGCCATCGCTATTGGCCGTAATGGCATCGGGTAGTACAAGTGGGTTCAGTTGCGGTACCGCGGCTATGGCAGGTCGTATGGTATCGCAGGCACTGCCTATAGCTGCCCCCAAGGTAAAATGGGGCATATTGGGGGGTACCATGAGGTATGTGTATGGCTGGTTAAAAGCACCCTTACCTCTGCTTCTTAAATGACAAGCAAATCCTTTATTGTCAGGGCTATCAATAAAACACATACTTCTACCACCTGATGTATTGCCAATATAGATATTCCCATTGGGGGCTAAATAACTCATACAATACCAAGGAAAATTAGACAATAAAGTATCAATATGAGATATATGAATGGGGTAGTTAAAGGTATCATTTATATCTACCTGCCAGATGTTTAAAGTTTTGATACAATACAAAAATTGGCTATTTGGCGAAAATGCAATTCCACTAGAAAAGTCACAAATACTTGGGTAGCAAGTATCATGTGGAGTTGAATAAAAGTGATACGGAAGAAGTTTTCCATTACAACGATCAAATTGATAAACAAAGGCCCCTTGATAAGCGGCTTCTGTGCTTGCCATCCATTCCCCATTTGGGCTAAAACTCAATTGGCCTTGTACTCCATAAGTCTCAAATTGAATCTGGATACTATCCATATTAAAATTGACAGCTTGTTCAAAAGGACCTTGTATGGTATCTGGCTGCACCAAAAACAAATAAAATTTTTGTTCATTGCGGTGGGGTTTTACCAACCACCAATCACGCCCATTGGCATGCCGTACTGCACTCATGCGGTTATGGCTGAGGTAGGCATCTTGCATCAAAATTTTATTTTTCGCCACCACTTCGCCCTGCCCGCCTTGTGCATCTATATCTACCACATGGTAAGTGAGTACATCAAAACGAAACTCAGTTTGGGTCACCTTCCAGTCATCATAAGCCCCATCACTCATACCAGTTGTAAAGACATAATATTGATTGTTTTTTTTAGGAAGGATAAGGCTCATTTGGTTAAAAAAACCATCCCCACCATAATAATCATGCAACTTAGTTCCTAAAGGAGTGTTTATTTTTTCAGCATTTAATAAAAGTGCCCCTTCTTTGTTATAAATGTAGAAGCCATTGCAGAAAAATTGAAGGTTACCCGCAGCATCAGAAATACAAGAATTTCCGTATGACAAACCTGTCATGTTAGGAAAGTTAGTACATTCCACATCATTTAAATTTTCGAACTTGAGATTTACTGCTGGAACATATCCCATTGTCCAATTTAGCCCACGATTGATCTCTTGCGCATAACAAAAAATGCGCATAATACAGAAGATAAAAATAATGAAAATGGGCTTCACTATTCTTTGATTATTTGACCCATATAATGATCACCGTTTTCCAAAGTCAATCTATACATATACACACCGATTGGTATTTGGCTCAATTCAACTTGCATCATTCTTTCATTTTGTTTCTTTATCTTAACGGAAACCAATCTACCGGATAAATCATAAACCTTTAAATTGCAATTTGAAATATCAAATTCCTCACTTTTGAAATAGAACTGACCATTTGTTGGATTTGGATATACCTGAACACTTTTAATCTCTCCCATTTCGGATAAGCCACCAATTTTGGAATTTTCCATATCATACCAATTGATCCCTCCTTTATAAACGCCCAGGTTATTGCAAATTTCCAGATCGTTGTATGTTTTTGTCCCCACCAGCATCGCATATAAGGTTCTTGCTTTAAATACGGCTTGCCCATCCAAGTAAGGGCATTTGGAAGCCAGAGATTCTATTTCAAGTAACTCGTTGGCGCTAAGCGATTCCATGCCCTGAGCCAAGTATTTAAGATATAACACATTCAGGGCTTTTTCGTTGCTTTCAAACAAATTCTGTTCGGCGATGCCCTGGTTTAAATTTTGAGCCAAATTCCATTTCTGTTGCCACAAGGCAGCATTTTGTAGTACCAGCGGATCGCTAAGTTCCGATAATAGGCGGTCTACCTCATACAAGTATTGCAAGGCGGCTTGCTGATGGGCAAGATAATAAGCATCCAAAACGGGGCTGTTGAGCCGAATGTTCGGGTCGCGATTCAACCATTCCATCACCATTCGTTCATCCAACCAGCGACCGCCTTCTTCAAACTCAATATATTGAGAGTTTTGGAGGGCAATTTGTTCTGCCCGTTCAATGTTTCCAATAATAGGCTCTTCGATTAATTCAGGCTCGCATTCAAAAATTTCCGAAAAGGAAGTAATAAAAGGAACATCATAACTACAAGCAAAATTTGTTTGGGATGACTTGCTTTGTGATTGAAGAAGATTTGCAGGCTGTGTAACTATTTTATCAGCTGTAAATATTGTACATGGAGTTATCCGATAGACTTTAACCAAAGCCGTTCCCTGAAATAAATTATTGGCATCGTATGTAAAAAAAGGATTTTGGATAAATTCTCCAATATTACCCAAAGTCCCTTCATTGCTCAGGTGGCGAAGCAGAATGCCGTTGTTTTGGTTAATGAGGGTATTGTTTCGTACCCGGTCGTAATTATTACAATTATTATCGCCTATCACATAAAATCCATACTGTGTATTGGATAGGTTATTACATTCAACCAAACTGTTTTTGTTTTTGTGCATTTGTATGCCGACAGCCTGTCGCAGATTTAAAAAGTTAGGGGTATTGAGGCCCAATACATGATTGGCAAAAACGTGTACGCCATCATTATTGGCTAAATCTATACCAAACAAATTGGGTACTGTGGTGGCCGATGGATCATTGCCGCTGTATAAAAAATCAATCTGGTTGTTGCGGATAAAATCGCGGCTGCCATTGAGTAAATGAATTCCGGTGGCATAATCAGGATGCGAAAAATCAATGTAGTTACTGAAGATATCCGTTGTTCCGGTATTTTGGGCTGTGATATAGGTACTATTAATAGCCAAAGGCACATACAAACCGGCCTGGGTAGGATATGGGTCGGCCATACTCAATTCGTTATCATTTACATCAAAATTGGCTTCATCACCTACTTTACTGATGCCTAAACGGGCGCCTACTAATTTGTTTTTACTCACCGAAATACTTTTACCGTCGCACTGGGCATTTAAAAAGCCCGCCTGGGTATTGAAGGTGGTATTGCGGTGTATCGTGGTATGAAAGCCGTTTAAAATAACAGCCTTATTACAATCGGTAAAATTATTCAGGGTATTCGTTGGCATACTATTGCCGTAAATGTTGGCGGTGACATGGTACTGTTGGCGGCGGTTAATGCCCAGGATAGCACAACCACGAATGTCGTTATACAGGGTTTGGGTAGAATTCGGACTTACCACATCCCATAAATTGATACCACCAACAATGTTTGTAAACACATTATGGTGCATATTCACCACTGCCGGCGGGGCTGTGAAAGGATTGGGCTGGTAGTACGTGAGGTAAATGCCATTGTGTAAGCCGTCGAAGCTATTTCCATTTCCGGATACGGTTGGGCTGCCAATTACCACATGTAAGGCATTCGAAACGGTGATTCCGGTTTGGGGTTTATCGCCTGTATAGGGGGCTTTGAGTCCGGATTGATATTTGAAGGTATTTTTTTCGATGGTCCCGTTGTAGCTGGCCGGCAGGTCAATGAGGGAGATAGAAAGTTTGTTGTCATCATAATGGGTTAATGAACTGGTCAGTTTGGCATTGAGCGAAATTTGTACACCATTGATCATATCACGAATGATATTGTGCCCTGTGGTGATATTGGCATTGCCTTGAGTGATCAGTTGTGCCCCTATACCGGATGCATAAATACCATCCCACATGGGGCAGTCGTTTGGTGAGGATAATTCGGAGTTTTGTTGAATATCCAATGTCTTTCCGGCATCGATCATGATTTTCGCATTTTCGGTGAAGTAAACACGGCAATCGTTCCATTGCATGGATTGGTTGAGTGTGAAGGTGCCATTGATGAACAAGGTTAATCCGTTCAGGGTTGAACTCCCGACATAATTATTGAGGTAGTTCGCATCCTGATTATCCAGTAAAATTGTGCTTGTGTTATTAGAGATATTTATTGCAGCTTGTGAACAGCAAAACTTTTGCGGCAGGGTATTCACAAATGTGGTGGAGGTGGCTGTGCATCCGTTGGCATCTATAATGGTAACTGTGTAGGTTGTAGGACCACTTGGGTTATCAGTTACCGTAGCTTGGTTTAGCCCTGTGCCGGGGAGCCAATTATAAGAAGCGTAAGTAGGAGGTGTTGCCGATAAAGTAACCGGCGAATTGCTGCATATACCCGCGGTTGCCGAATTAAACGCATTCACAGTTGGTGGGTTAAAAATAGTATAGATGGCTGATGAAGTACATCCATTGGCATCGGTGACCACCAAGGTATAGGTACCAATGAGGGCTGCGCCATATCCATTGTTATTCACATTGGTTGTAATACCGCCTAATGGATCTGTCCAGGTATAAGTATAATTGCCCGGTGATGGGAAGCCTAATAAATCGCCGGGTCCGCAGGGTGCTCCATTTGAGGTGGCTGATTGAATCGAGGCGGTGAAGGGTGCAACGGGAACATTCACTGAAATAGAAAGTGTTTCAAAACAGCCATTGGCATCGGTGACGGTACAGAAATAATTTCCGGAATACGTCGGTCCAACGGAAGGAATAACTGGATTTTGAAGGCTACTTGTAAATCCGGAGAGAGGAGGACCTTGCCAATTGTAGGTATAGTTTAGACCAGAAATGCCGCCATTCGCAAATAAAGAAAGTGAGCCGCCACATACAGTAGGTACTGTTGCGCTGATGGTTGCTTGCAAGGGAACACACAAGTCTAATTTACTTAAAAATACATCAGAGGACCCACCAGGAACCGTCTGAAAAGCACCTGAAGTAATTGGAAATGGGTCTGGAGAACTTGGTGGTAATGAAAAAGTGGAACCTGCTAAGTACACCTCGTTTTGATTTCCATGCAGTGCAAACGTCCACTCATCTCCTTCTCCACCAAAATAGGTGGCATATAACACATTAAATTGCGGGCTAATTTTTAAATAAAAAACATCTAAACCGACACCTGCATTTAGTGTATTGTCAAAAGCTGTTGGTGTTGTCGGTAAATTGGTGGAGGTGGTAATGCCTGACAAGTGATACCCTCCTGAATTATCGATAGACAAGGCTCCGGAGTAATCATAATCTGAACCTCCCCAAAAGGTAGAAGCGTTTGTAACGGTGAGATCATTATTGACAACAGTTAAAAATACATCATAATTTCCCGAAGCATTTAAGGTTGAAAAACCCGGTATTGGATTCACAATAATAAAATTAGAAGACACTGTTCCCCCGCAAAATACCAATTCGTTATTCACATTCAATTCCATCCCTGTAATATGATCCATTAAGGAACCTCCAAAGTATGTTGAATGTGTGACAGAATAATTATTTTGATTTACACCTACTTGTTCCAGTTTGAACAAAACTATATCATCCAAACCGGCATTGGAGCTGGCAATAGCACCTGGAGTAGTTAAAATATTACTGGTATTACATGTACCGCCAATATATATTTCATTTTGTGTGTTTATGTCGATAAACTCAGCGGACTCGGAAGTTGCACTTCCAAGATGCGTTGAAAATAAAAGGGTGGAAAGTGTAGAATTGAATTTAGCGATAAAAATATCAGACATACCATTGTATGGCAGACCATTCACAACCGGCAAATTGTTAGAGCCGGTACTACCAACAACAAAAATATTACCCGTTGGGTCTATGCGCACTTGTCTGCCAGGATCCTCATCGTATGACCCACCAAAATAAGTCGAGTACAACAAAGCACCTGCCGGATCTAATTTGAGAATGACTTGGTCTATCAAACCTGAGTTTGTAGTTGCAAAAGCACCTGTGGTAGTTGGAAAAGCCGTTGTGGATACCGGAGAGTTAGAAAACCCCAGTACTACGGCGTTCCCATTATCGTCGACATCTATACCCCAGCCTGATTCATTTCCGTCGCCTCCTAAAATTGTTGAATAAATTAGTGCACTACCTGAAGCATTGACTTTTGTAACAAACAAATCTTCTTGAGCGGTATATGTACCTAATCCGGCTGTGGTTGGAAAGTTCACACTTTGTGTTGTTCCGGTGAGATAAGATTCTCCCTGATTATTCACAAAAAGTCCAACATCTGAATCCAAACTATTTCCACCAATATAGGTTGAGAAAACAAGTGGATCTATGATGAGTTCCTTAGAATGATCGTATTTGCCAAGTTTGAAATTTACTTTTCTCCCATCTAATTGGAAGGCGCATGGAATCTCTGTTTTCTTGCCATCTATCCATTGGTAAGCAAACAAATCACCATGATGGGTTGTCCCTAAAAAGGTTTTATAACTTAATTTGTTTGATTGCGTCAATTGTATTGAATCGCAACCTTCAACCGTAAAATTCAATAAATCCGGATTGGCAAAAGGTTTTAAAATGAAGTCATATCGCAAGTTATTATTTTCAATGTAATATTTAACATCAATTCCTTGAATGAAGTTTGTCATTTCAACTTCGTAAAAACTTGAAACATCTTGCAACTGTTGACTGGGTTTTGTTCCAAAATAATAGTTTCTTTTGGCTTCACTTTCTTTGCTTGTCCGAATACCCACACTTTCGCTTCTTTCAGGAAAACTAAACTTCACAACGTGGGATGTTATTTTTCGTGGATGCGTTTCAGGTTGGTTTAATTTAAACCTGTTTGATGCTCCCCTTGCCGAAGAAAGCTCCTGATATTGGTCAATTACAAATCCGGATTTCGTTAACCAAACACGTTTATTACTCAATTGAACCATGAACATGGCTTGTGCATCCCATTGCCCCTTGTTCTCAATAAAGACAGGTTGGTTTAAAGCCTTTGAAATTTCACGCTGTTGGGCTATTGTGCTAAAAGCAATAACTTGCAACATACTAACTAAAATGAGTGCGAAGTGCGAAGTGTGGAGATTGTGGAGAGTTTTCATGATAAAGAATTTTAGTAGTATAAAGATATAATCATTTTTTTTAGAAAAACAAAGAAATCCCAGATAATTTCCTCATCCTGTTGCTCATTCATCATGACAACTCTTTGCTAATCGATTAAACCAAAAGAATATACGATATGGCAAATAAAGCAAATTTGAATGGCGACATCCTGCTTAATGGTTATCATTCTCGTCAATACCGTGTAGAGTGAATTAGCTTTGTTAGCATAGCCCAACTGGTTCAAATTCCATGATCGCTCATCGGCTTAAGCTGCTGCTTGCTAGTTGCTTTTTGCATTGTTTTGATATCCTTGAAAAATTCATTCGGCAAAATGTTCAAGCCATTGGCCTCCCATACTTTTTGTGCCATGTGCTCCCCTTTGGAACACGGTATTCATATAATGATAGAAACTACGGCAACATCACCCCCACAAAATTATTGCTGTTCTGCTCCCAGTAAATGAAATCCAATCCATCTACAACACCATCGCCATTGAGGTCAGTACTAAAATAGCCTCCGGTAAAATTATTGCTATCGTTTTCCCAGTCGTTGTAATCAAGGCCGTCTATCACCCCGTCTTGATTGATGTCGCCGGAGTATAGTGCAAATAGGCCGGGGGCGATTTGTGTTTGATTGGAGCCGTAAGCTTGTGATGCCTGCAAACTAAAATCATACATCTCGTTGTCTGCATGTATTCTTACCGGCCCTTGCGAATACGTTTGGATATGATTGCGGTGTTTCAAACTGATATAATACCAATCATTGATATTGGGAAATCGAAAACCCGCCCATCCATTGGTTTGTAATATACTCGTGTCGTTCAAAATAACTTGCTGCACATTACTCGGCGGATGTAATTGTAAAACCACAGTATCACAATCGGTTGAAACCGCACCTGCTACCAACTGATTCATCAGCGCGGATTGCATATTCTGTCCCTGATCATAATAGGATTCCAAAAAAGTTCTTACAGTCAGATAACTACTACAAGTATCAACTTGCACATTTTTTACCACACGTTCAGCACAATTTAAACCTTGTTCATTACATGCTATGCTTTGTATGCCCGCCTGACGCCAAGCTACCACGATGCTATCTGTACCTTGACCAAATAATATATCACCGCCTACAATTTGCCATTGATACGAATGCCCCATTTGCGGAAGAGCAATATGATAGGATTGATTGTAACAAAGACTGGCTTGCTCTGTACCCAAAATATAGGGCGAAGGTTTGTCGTGCAGATTGTCCACCAAAACCTGAAATTTAGGAACATCATTCCAGGGTGCAGGATCATCGATATTCGTTAAATGACCCCAACTTCCATAAATACTTTCATTCGGACCACAAAGCACAAAAGCCATCGCCAACTTACTGTCCAAACGCCTCAAACTATCCAATACCCTATTATACAATTGATACATACCACTGCTCAACTGAGCCGCATACATGGCGTTAATATAGGGTGGTACACTAAAATCAGTAAAATGTTGCCCACCCTCATAATTGACAATTTCCTTTCCAAATAATTTGCAGTCCTGATAAACACTGCGCCAATTTGTGTATGCACTTAAAAAGCTATTGGTGGCATTATTTAAAATATCATTCACTGTTGCATTTATCCCGAGTAAACTCAAATCGGGAGTTCCTCCATTATAATGATTCACCCCAAAATAAAATGAAGGAGATAGGTAGTCGTAATCCGATGCAGGGGCATGTGCCAATATTTCACGGTGTACAGCATCATTCAACAATTGGGTTCCTAATACCCGCTTCACCCTTTTCACATCACTGCCCCATGCATTGTTCCAGATCCGAAACGCATGTAGCGCCCGTTCGGTATATCGTCGGGCCAGGCTTAAATTTTGAGGGCCATGATTATTGACCCAATGCGTTTGTTGAAACAACCAGTTCCAAACTTCATTGCTGTATTCGAGGTAAACATGTATTCCAGGATGTAAATGGGCTTTAAAAAATTGTGCCATTTGGGTGATGTAGTTATCATCGGCCTGATGAGGTATGCAAATCCAAATATCTCTTTTAATTGTGTTCGCCAATGCGACAATATATTCATAGGAAACGCCATTGTCACGCGCCTGGGTATAATAGGAAGATGAAGTTCGTTGACTCCATTGCACCAGTCCATTATTGTTGGTATGCTGCCAGTCCATAAACCGCAATGCTTTGAGCATGGCACATTTATCCAGAAAATTTTGCCTGAACGGCTGACTCAAATACAACAAAGTATCACTCAATTCCACCACCCGAATATTTCTTACCGGATCCTGAACATCGGAATAGGTGAGGTTAAACCAGATATTGCCATTTTGTGTTGGCGTAAAATCAATATACTTATTCCCACTGCCGGTTTGCTGAACAGTGCCCTGCATTTGAATATTCCCAGTACCATCATACATGAGTCGCATGGGTACACCCACTTGCATAAATCCATTGGCGCTGAGTATGCCTCTCACCTGACGTTGTGCAGCTCCCACCTGGTAAGGAATCTGTAAGGGATACCCGTTGCTGTCAGATGGCATGAAAGCCATATCATTGGAACTCCATCCTCCGGCTTGAGGATCGTAAGGAATCCACTCTCCCGCACTTTTAAAATAATCGCGAAAGGTTCGGGTATTGGCATAATAACTAATCCCTTCTAATCCGGCACCGATTTGTAGTTCACAGGGATTGCGTACCCAAGCGGCACAGGTTGTGCTGTCGATTGGAAGTTGTAAATGAAAAGTATCCCGACAATTATTGCTTCCACTAACCAACAAAGTATACGTGCCCGCTGCAAGATTCTGAAATTGATTTCCGTTTGGTGTTATGGTATTCTGAGACATATTCCAGAGTTGGATATTTTGTCCGGAATTGAGATTCACCTGTATCGCACCATTCGATGACGAACAATTCGGAAGTTGAACAACCTGCACCTGACTTAAACAACTGATGGTGCCATCCGGTTTGGTGACCGTGATTAATTGCGTCGCAGTATGGGCAATCCCCTGATCATCAGTCACGGTAAGTGTAACAATATGCTCGCCCAATGCACTGAAGGTATGATTGGTATTCATAGCGGAAACAGCTGGACTCCCATCATTAAACTGCCATTCATATTGCACGATATTCCCATTCAAATCATAGGATCCACTCCCATCAAATTGTACATTCAATGGACTCACCCCCCATTGGGTATTGGTGCCAATGACTGCATTCGGGGGTGTATTCACGATAACATTTTGATCGGGTACCACACAAGAAAGCGAGGATGCAAAGCGTATTTCATCCACTCGCCCTTGGTTTGGACCATCACCCAAATAAAGTGCCAGACTGCGAAAGACCAAACCACCCGCTGCCGTATAACTTAATGTGGGTGCAGGATTGCTATTTCCAATGGAAGGTGGATTCACCCAATAATCAATCGTGGTTGGGTTCGCGAAATTAAAGCGGAGTATCATTAATGCAGGGGCTCCCGGTACTACCGTTTCATTGGTATTGAGTACAGTTCCATTTACGGACAAGCCCCATTTCCTGACACCACCCACCAAACTGGATGATCCAAAATATCCAACCTGAATTTGTGTGCTCGCACAATTGTTACACCAGTCAATATTGTTGTTGTGTAATGATAGCCAAACGGGCTGATTATTGTTTTGGTTTTTTTGGAGTACAACACTCATATACAAGGTGGTTCCTGCTGCTCCAATATCATCATTGACCAGATAAGCATTAAAAGGACCTCCTGAAGTGTTGTTTAAACGACGCCCTGCAGTAAGATAACTATTGCCTCCAGAGCCACAGCCACCTGTTGCTTGTAAATTGCCAAAGCTCAAACTCACGGGTATGGATTGAAACCCGGGCACTTGTGTATTATTATTTTGTACCGACCAGGTATTGAGCCAACCTGTTCCTCCACTCAAACCATTCAGCGGTGAATTTTGCAAATAATCAAACCCGTCGTAAACGATATAATTACAGACTTGTGCGTTTAATGAAAAACATCCAATCAGGAAAAAAAAACAGAATTGTAAACATCGCTTCATGCTATAAATTTAATGTTTACTATTGAGAACTTGTAGACCGAATAACTTCATCTACGCATGAACATATCCCACCCGTAAAATAATCGGAAATTCGATAGGCTTGGTTTGATCCTCTCCCCAAACAGCTTCAAAGGATGCTTGCATTTTTTCGAGTGGGTCTTCGTGATGGATTTGGATATATTATTTCAAAGCCGACCAGGTACCCAAATAACCCAATAATTGATTTAAACTCCAATGAGCCCTCCAGGTAAATGGGGGTGTTTCGATTTCAGTAAATGGAAAAGGAATCGTTTGATAATGCGCTTCGATATATTGTCGTTCGGGATCCCAGTAGTCCGATAAAATACCATTGTATAAGGTTTCGACGAGGGCATCCACCTCTTCATTCACGCGTATTTTTTCATAACCACATACGAGTAAAACAGCCTCCGGGGTAGTGATACGTCGTACTTCCTGATAAAATGCTTCGAAATCAAACCAATGGATAGCCTGGGCTACACTCACGAATTGAAAAAATTGATTCGGATAATCGGTTTTGGATGCCCATTGTTTTGAATATTTGATTCGATCTGTTTGTAAAGCGTGTTTGATTTGCTCCTCACTCATATCGCTGGCAAATACTTCTTCAAAAATGGGAATTAATCCTTGCGCAAATTGACCGTTTCCTGTTGCACAATCCCAGGCCCTGCCCCTCGAAAAGTTTTGCGATTGAATCCATTGAAACAATGCTTCGGGGTAATGGGGACGAAAGGTCAAATACGCATCCGAACGATCTGAAAAATGATCTTTAGACATACCATTCAAAGGTACATCATTCAAATAAAGTGAGTGCTTCAGTTGAATATCCTAAAGAATCATCCTACGGCCTGACTATTCATGGGCCTGATAAAAAGGCAATTTTACCACGATGGCCTTGAGTAATTTTTCGCGTACCTCCACGTAAATTTCCGAACCAATAGAAGCATGTTCGGTTTTCACATATCCCATACCGATGGCTTTGGATAAACTCGGACTCTGGGTACCGCTACTCACCTGACCGATTGTTTCGCCATCCGCTGTTTTAATCACATAATGATGACGAGGAATGCCTTTGTCGATCATTTCAAAACCAACTAATTTACGAGTAACCCCATTATTTTTCTGAGCTTCCAATGCAGCACGATTGGTAAAATCTTTTGTAAACTTGGTAATCCAACCCAATCCTGCTTCTATGGGGCTTGTTTGATCATCCAAATCATTGCCATATAAACAGAAGCCCATTTCGAGGCGCAGGGTATCCCGACAACCTAATCCGCATGGCTTAATACCAAATTCTGCACCGGCTTCCATGATAGCATCCCACAAACGTTGCCCTTCTCCTTCTTTTTCTTCATAATAAATTTCCACACCACCCGAACCGGTGTATCCTGTCGCACTCACCAATACGTTGTCAATGCCGGCAAAAGTCCCTTTCACGAACGTATAGTATTTTAAATTTACCAAGTCCATGTCGGTAAGTTTTTGCATAGCTTTTACCGCCAAAGGCCCCTGCACAGCCAACAAACCCGTTTTATCGGAAATATTGTGCATCTCCACACCGGCGGTATTATGTTGTTGCAACCAATTCCAATCTTTTTCCATATTGGAGGCATTCACCACCAACATGTAGCTTTTGTTTTGCTCGAGGCAATAAACCAATAAATCATCTACAATGCCTCCTTGCTCATTGGGAAAACAAGAATATTGGGCCTTACCATCCGTCAATTTTGAAGCATCGTTGCTCGTGGTGCGTTGAATCAAATCCAAAGCCCCGTCGCCTTTTAAGATGAATTCACCCATATGGCTCACATCAAAAATACCTACATTGTTTCGAACCGCTGCGTGTTCATCATTGATGCCTGTATATGAAATAGGCATGTTATAACCGGCAAACTCGGCCATTTTGGCACCAAGATTGATATGGATGGGGGTAAATGGAGTTGATTTCATGAGTTTAAATATTTTGAATAATGGTTTTGTAATCGGAATCCGGATTGTTGAATGCATTCAGCTTGTTCCATTATATCGAATGGCTGAGGGCCGAATAAATGCTGCGCGACTTCTTAAAATTTTCGCAAAAATAGACGAAAAAGCATTTAATCTCTCATTTTCAAAAATTAGTCCATGCCTGTAAGTTATATTTGTCGACATATGTTTTCAGTAAGAAGCCTTCTGTGCTTATTGGCTATCGTTGTTTTTTTCAAAGAAATCATTGCCGGGCCCGGAAATGAGAAGGAAGTCAATCAAACCTTACTCAAGCTTCGGCAGGATATCGAATACCTGGCCTCAACAGAATTGCAGGGTCGCCTGACCGGAACAGATGGAGAGCAAAAAGCCGCTACCTACATCGAAAGCCGTTTCAGGAATATGGGCATTCAGCCCTATAAAAATAAATACCAATGGGCTTTTACTGCCAATGTGGGCACCCGCATCGGTTCCAATGCCTATTTCTCTGTATTTAATACCCGACTTAACCTGAATTCCGACCTGGTGTTCTTTCCCTATAGCAAAGGCAATACCATTTTTGGTTCGGTGTATCCCAAAGTTTATGAAGAAAATCAGGTTTGGCTCGTACCCATGTCAGAAGCCCGCGTGATAGAAACCAACGATTTTCAAAAACGTATTTTTGATTATGCCCGCGATTGTATGAACCGAAAATCAGGCGCTGTGGTTTTTTATAATGATATCGGTACCAATTACGATTTTTCTCCACTCAACCTGAATCAATATGAAGCCCTATCGATTCCGGTGGCCATTATGAATCATAAAGCCTATCTCACGCATCTGAAAGCCAATATGCACAAAGATTGGATTGAAATAGATGCCAAACTGGGCTACGAAAATGCCAACACCACAGGGACCAATGTGATTGCCATGATCGACAATAAAGCGCCCCTCACCATCGTGATTGCAGCGCATTATGATCACCTGGGAGAAGGATATCCCGGTGCCGACGACAATGCCAGCGGAATTGCTGCCTTGTTACAAATTGCAGAACAAATCAGTAGTCTCAAACTCAACCGCTACAACTTTTTATTTGCAGCCTTTTCAGGCAAAGAGCAAGATCATCAGGGATCGAAAGCATTTATCCAACAAAACGAACATCAACTGAATGCTTTTGCCGCGATGATTGATTTGGATATGCTGGGCCGTTACAATCAGGAGAGCAAGGAACTCTTTATTGGCGGAGGCGCCACATCACCCTATTGGATTCCGGCCTTGCAAAAAATCAACAAAGGTTATGTATTGAAGATTGACAGCTCCGGGACCGGATATTCGGATTACAGTGTATTTTATCAAAACAATATTCCGGCTATCCGATTGAGCACGGGCTACCACAACGACTATATGAAAAATACCGACATAGCCACTCGAATTAATTATACGGGGCTGATGTCTGTCATACAGTATGTATCATCTTTGCTAACAGATATGAATCTGAACAGCAAACCGGATTTTACCAAAACCAACGACTATATCCCGCGTATCGAAAGCCTCAAAACGAACCTTGGCATCATCCCGGATAATTCCTTCGAACAAAATGGGATTCGCGTAGGAGCTTGCCTTCCAAATAAAATGGCTGAAAAAGCAGGTATCCTCAATGGAGATATTATTTCTAAAATCGGAGAATTTATTATTGTCGATATGAATGATTATATCGAAGCCCTGACAAAAACCGATAAAGGCAAGGAAACCACCATCATTGTTAAACGCGAAAAAAATGAGTTTAAGTTTTTTGTGGTGTTGTAATCAACCTGAATCCCGACCAAATAATAATTTTAAATAAAACAGCGGGTTCTTGAGTTTACGTCTCAGGTCCACACTCTCAAACATACATCCCATCGTTTCGCGTAAGGTTGCATTCCGGTTGGCTTTTCGCACAATAAAGTTAAACAGCCATTGATATCGCACCAGTTGCAAAAATTTTGTGCTGATTGCAAATTCTTTTCCCAGCCGACGATAAATAGCCGCATCATATCCAGCCAATGACTCCGCATGATAATTGCCTTTTGTCCTTGCTGCCAAAATAATTTCAGCGGCTTTCATCCCACTAATCATGGCGTTACCGATGCCCTCACCGGTGAAGGGATCAATCAGAGAAGCCGCGTCGCCTAATAATAAAAACTGATCGCCGGAGAGTTTGCGTTGTTTGGAACCTAAAGGTAAACCATATCCTCTCACGCTATCGATGGGCGTTGCTCTCTCAAAACGTTTACTGATGACAGGATGTTCCTCGATGATTTTTTTTAATTCCGTCTTTAAGTTCATTCGTTGTTTTCGCACGACATCACTTCTGACCCCAATGCCTACATTGGCTTCCCCATTCGGCAGCGGAAATATCCAAAAATATCCGGGCAATAATTCTTTCAAAAAATGTAATTCAATAAAATTATCCGGATCCATGCCCTTTACATCTTTATAGTACACCCTCAATCCGGCACTAAAGTGATGCTCTTCTTTTTGTATTCCTGCATGATGACGGGCAAATGCGCTTTGAGCCCCTGAGGCGTCCAATAACAGTTTGGTTTCGATGCGTATATCCGGTGTTTGAATATGCCAGCCATCGGCCGTTCGGATAAATTGTTGTGCCGGTGTTTCTTCCAAAACAGTAATCAGGGGTTCTTGCGCCATCCATTGAAACAAATAATGATCTAAGTCGAAGCGCTTGGCAATAAAGCCACCTACCTTTTTATTTCCGGGACCGGAGCCGCCAAATTTTAATCGCAAAACTTCTAAATTGGGCGCTACAAAATTCACCCCATTACTACTGATCTGAAAATCTTGTTTTTTAAAATCCGGTAAAATTTCGGGATTGAGTTTTTGTAAAATATCAGCACACTTAGCACTCAGGGCATCGCCACAAATTTTATCGCGTGGAAATTTCGCCTGATCAATAATCAAAGAGGGGATTCCGGCTTTGGCCAAAAACAAGGCAGCCATTACTCCCCCTGGACCTGCGCCCACAATGCAGATTTCATGTTCCAACACCTTCATGCTGTAAATGTAATGCGGGGATGATGAACTGCCGGAAACTGTACTAAAAATTTTATTGCTTCAGAAATTGAAGATGCATGTAAAATAGAATGTGGAATTACAGATTGGCCATCTTGCGGATTATTTGACTGAATTAACCCACAAGTTTTTATTTCATTGTTTAATTTTACTGATCTGTCTTCTCTGGCTAAACTTCAAATCAACAAATATTATGAGTACAAATCTTCGTTTAGGCGCCTTTTCAATCAGTTTAAATGTTCAGAATATTGAAGCCTCAAAAGCATTTTACGAAAAATTAGGGTTTCGGGAAATGGGTGGAAATATTGAACAGAAATGGTTGATTTTAAAAAATGAAAATGCCATCATTGGGTTGTTTCAGGGTATGTTCGCGCAAAACATACTAACCTTCAATCCTGGGTGGAATGAATTAGGACAAGAAGTCGATCCTTTTGATGATGTGCGTGCCATTCAACAACAGTTACAACAATCGGGAATTACGATTCAAACCACTGCTGACCCGAATATGATTGGGCCTGCTCACATCACCCTCAGCGACCCGGATGGCAATCAGATTTTGATCGATCAACATCGCTAGTCCGAAATTTCTTATACGATTTACTCTTTATTGGCGAGGAACGATTATTACAAAGAGTATTTCGGTGATAGGATAGTTGTTTAGACTAAATGTATTGTTCTAACTTTTGCCGATGATGTGGATGTACCTGAGGAATGAAGGTTACAGCCACAATATCGGTATTACAAATATCACATTGGTATTACCCCAATCCGGTAATGTGCGAAGCGCTTCCCACATTTCTGTTCTATTTTCGCCAAATGAATCGTGTGTTTGAATTGCATGAGTTAGATGAAGTGGCTACTTCTTTGCTCAATACATTTCCGGAGAATCGCATTTTTGCCTTTCATGCGCCCATGGGAAGCGGCAAAACCACCTTCATTGCAGCCCTTTGTAAACAACTCGGCGTATCGGATCATCCTGCCAGTCCAACTTTTTCAATCATCAATGAATACGCCCTTACACAAAGTCATTCTGTTTATCACATGGATTGGTATCGACTTAAACATACTGAAGATGCCATTGAAGCAGGGGTGCAGGATATTCTCGAAATGCAGGATGTGTATATTTTTATTGAATGGCCCGAAATGGCTGCTGAACTTTTGCAAGGCTTAGCGGTGCTGCATGTACAACTGGAATTCGTGGACGAGTTGAAAAGACGAATTGTCACTGAATAACAAATCATATAGATCCATTTCGATTCTAACTCTTGTTGCTATTCGTTTGAACCATTATCGATTTAAGATATAGTCTCTTAAATAGGGGCTGCTGGTTATCTCACTGGCGCTTCAAATTTAAGGAAGCGTTCAAGGGATAGTACTATTGTACAGCCCTTGGACGATGACGCCAAAGTTGAAGATGCCAGTGAGAAGTGAAAATCAAGAAATGAACTGAAAGCATATTGAAGTGATTAGACAAATTGCCTTGCATTTAAATAAGCGAAATTCACCCCTGGTTGTAGTGATGTTAACTATTTTCACATTAAACGGTAGCCCCTAAATAAATTACAGCTTTCTAAAAGCCGATGCTTCTATTTGGCCGATTTGTCCATCGGGTAATTTCACCAACATTTGTACTTTACCCTGCATCACAAATTCTACTTCCACTCCTTCCGATAAGGTGAGCGCCGCCCCTTTGCCTTGTGGCTGAAATAGTGTTGCACTTTTAACAATGATTCCTCGGTAATGATATTGTTCTTCCAGCCATCGAACACCCATGAGTATCAAGGCCATAAAACTCATTACAAATGCCAAGTTCCGCAAACCATTGATTCCCGAAAAAGGACGGCCAAATTTTTTTAGAAAAAGTGTGGTCATAGCGACGAAAAAGCTAAGTATAGCCAGAAGTGCCCAGGTATTTACAGAAAACAAACCATACAATGACTTCCACCAACGTATAAAAAAAATATCGGATTCAGCTACAATGGGTGACACAATACGACGCTGTGCCAATTTCAGGTTATCGCGATAATTCCGATCTTCTTTCATGAACAATGCTTTGCGATAACACCAGACCGACCATCCGATTTTATTTAATCGGTAAAAGGCATTACCGGCATTGTAGTATAAATCAGGTGAACTAAACCCATCATTGATGAGTTGCTGATACAAATTCGCTGCACTGTCAAATAACTTATTGCGATACATCTGATTGGCCTTATCAAACATGATATGATCTTCAGCCTTGACTTGAATCAGGCTACTCATGAAAAACACTAAAAGAATGATTCCCTTTCTCATGCACTCAAAAAATCTTCCAGTTTACCAATTAGTTTAAACGCATCACTATAGGTTTGATGCATTTGCATAGCCCCACGATCCGGCGCATACAAAGCCATTTCACACTCATTGGTGATTCTGAATAATTCCTGCTGCAATGTGTCACTCACGGATCTGGTTTTCATTTTATCGGCTGCCACTTCTTTGCTCAATGCAGAAAGTGGAATATTGAGTTTATCGCTCAGATACAACCAAACAGCTTTGGATGTTTCTTCGTAAAATGCACTTTGATTACTTTGTTTCAGGTATCGTTCTGCCAAAGCCAAACGTTGTAATGCAATTTTATTCGCCTTTTTATTTTTGAATAAAACCAAATTGCTGCGCATGGCATCTTCACGTCGTCGAACCAAAATGAGTCCCAGATAAGCCAACACAGGCAATCCAAAACCGCCCCAATACCAGGGTGATGCCGGCCAGGTACCTGAATGGTCATTCTTTTTCAGGGTCGTACTCGAATGAATGTCGTGAATATCACGGGGCAATTGACTCACTGCACTTTGTCCTTTACCGGGTTTTACATTTAAGGTGTATGAAGGTGTAGTGCGAGTTACAAATTGCTGGGTTTCCGGATCGTAATAACTAAATGCTGCACCGGGTATCACAAATTGTCCTGCTACTCTGGGTGCAAACGCATACGAAAATGTTTTATATCCTGCAATGATATCGTTGGTATTGGTAATGGTGTCCTTCTCAGTCGGGTCAAGTGCATCCAAATCAAGCGGTACTTTGATTTCCGGTGCACCAATCAACTTTAAGTTTCCTGTGCCACTCACGCGAAAAGTAATGGTTGCCAAATCGTCGGTACTCAATTCGGTACGATCGATATTGCTTTCAATTTGGTATTGACCCACGGCGCCTTTAAAAGACAAAGGCCGATCGGCCGGCGCATCCTTCACTGCAATTTGAATGGGTGTGCTTTTGAGTTTGACAGGCACATCTTCAAAATCATACTGGGTCATAAAGCCATCATCAAAAGCCGGATCACTCATCAGCATGGAACCAAAAAAGCTATTAAAGAAAGGATCATCTTCGAACATATCTCCAAAAGGATTTTCGCGTCGCACTTTGGTGGGCTTTATCACCCGGGCAATTCCTTCGGCCTCAGCCGGATCAAGGGTGAGGGTACCGCTTTGGGTAGGAAATAAGGCCGTTCGTTTGATTTCAAAAACCTGATACTCCTTCCCATTAAAAAGTTCTTTACGGGGTTTGGGTGGTTTGGGAATTTTAAAATCCTGACTCCAGAAACCATTGAGGGAAGGGAGTTTGGTGAGATTCACTTCCATTGGAACCCGGGTATACATCTTATAACTAACCGTGACCTGCTCTCCAACAGTCGCTGTTTTTTTATCGACATCTACCCGAATAAACAAATTATCGCTGAGGTTGTTGCGATTCACCATATCCGTCTGTTTCCCGTTGGGCTGGGCAGGACTGCGATGTGGCCTGGTGGATGGGACTGCCTGACCCTGCATTTGCCGCTGTAGTGCTTGCATCATTTGTTGATGTTGTTTTTGTATGGCTGCAAAAGGATCATCTCCAAAAGGATCGTTCTGAAAAAAAGGATCATCGAAAGGACTTTGTTGTTGGCGTCGGGGTTGTTTTTCCATGACGGAACCCGGAATCACCTCAATACTCATATTGTTGCTGCGTATTTCGCGCCCATCCACCACTGCAATACCGCCGGGGAGTATGAGCGTGCCGGTCCGTTTGGCCTTCATTACATATATGAGTTCCAGGCTGACTGCGCGTTCTCCATTTACAATAGAAATTTGATTGCTCTTGGAAGGACCACCCAATATCAGAAAATCTCTCAGAACAGGTAATTCGAAGGAACGGACCCGGCTTGAGTTTTGAATGCGATAACGTACCTGAAATGGATCTTCAAGCCCTACGCGTCGTGCGGCAGGTTCGGTTGTAAAAATGATTTCCTGCGAACGACCGACGTTGACACAAACACAAGTAAACAGCACCAGGATCAAGGTCCTCATCATGACGGAAAAATCGGAGCTCAAAAATACGTTGCGACTCAAAAGGCTGGGCGTTAAAGTAATCTTAAACCGGATGGAATATTTCACCAAACCTGATGCTTATTTTGAGACCATTGCAAAAGTCATTTGGCAAAAAAGTTCAAGGCTTTTTGAACTTTTAAGTAGGGCTTGCTGATTATCTCATAGGCGCTTCAAATTCAAGGAAGCGTTCGAGGG